>NZ_JAUBTB010000011.1:0-117093 GCF_036704965.1 Microcoleus sp. F10-B2
CCGCCCGTCCTTTCTGGACGGGCGGGACGCCCATCCCACAAATATGTGTAAATTATTTAATTCGCGATCCTAAATTGGGCAATATAGCAATCCTCAATCATTTGCATAATTCTTGTAGGGGCAATCCCACGCCCGGTTGCCCGATAGATAGGGGGTAGGCACGGGGCACTACCCCCACAAATTTATCTGAATCATTTAGGATTGCTATATACTCGCTATTTATATGGTATATTAAATTGAGGCCTACCATCTATATTTTTTGACACCATCTCTGACTGGGATGAAAAGCAAACTGCGGCTGTTAGTATTGGTATTATTGCTATTAGGATTGTTTTTTCGCTTCGTCAACATCGACAAAAAGTTTTATTGGTACGATGAAGCATTTACTTCCCTGCGGATTTCTGGATACACGCAAACAGAAGTTCTTCATGAAATAAGCAGCGGTCAGTTAGTAGCAGCAAAAGATTTGATGAAATATCAGCGCCTCAATGCGACCAAAAATTTTGGCGATACTGTTAAAAGTTTGGCAATAGAAGAACCTCAACTGCCACCACTGTATTTTCTGGCAGTCAAGTGTTGGGCAAAACTATTCGGTGATTCTCCTGCAGCGATCAGAAGTTTCTCAGTTTGGATGAGTTTGTTAGCGTTTCCTGGTCTGTACTGGCTGTGCCGAGAATTGTTTGCACCGCCGGAAGTGGCGTGGATAGCCGTGGGATTGCTAGCAGTTTCTCCCTTGCACGTGCTTTACGCTCAAGAAGCACGTCCCTACAGTTTGTGGCAAGCCCTGATTTTGCTTTCTTGTGCCTCTCTGCTGCGAGCACTGCGGCTGCAAAATAAGCTGAGTTGGAGCATTTACGCAGTAGCAAATATTCTGGGATTTTACACTCATTTATTTAGTCTGTTAGTTGCGTTAGGACACGGAATTTATATCGTAGGAACTCAAGGTTTTACGTCGAATAAAAAGCTAGCGAGTTACTCGATCGCAATTGCCGTGTCGTTGCTAGCATTTCTGCCTTGGATGGTAATTTTACTGGTAAATAAAAGTGCAGCATCCGGGGCGACAAGTTGGGCAAATCTAGAAAGTCAGAGGCTATCTTTAGTTAAGAATTGGGCCGGAAATATCGGTCGCGTTTTTTTTGATTTGGGGCTAACTTCTAATGCTAGATCCATATATCTTATTGGTTTAGTGGCAGCGACTTTAAGTTTATTGACAATCGTAGGGTATGCAGTTTATTTTCTGTGTTCGGAGACGAACAAACAGGTTTGGCTGTTTGTATTGACGGTGATGGCGGTGACAGCACTGGCAGTGGTGCTGCCGGATGTTATATTGGGAGGAATCCGATCGACTAAAGCTCGCTACCTATTTCCGACTTATCTGGGGATGCAAATCGCTGTTGCTTACCTGTTAGCGACTAAAATTACCGCGCTGGGCGTGCCAAGCTGGAAACGGCAAATGTGGAAAGTTCTGACAGTTGTACTGTTAACCGCCGGCTTGCTGTCGAATGCCGTTAGTTCTCAAGCCGAGACTTGGTGGACTAAGGAATGGGGTCGGGAAAATCCCGAAATTGCTCGCAGGATCGATCGTGCCCCAAAGCCGCTGCTTGTCAGTGATATCTCGGAAGTCAGTCTGGGAAATATACTGTCAATGAGTCATTTGTTAGAACCGAAAGTGCGGCTGCAATTGGTGTTGCTTGACCCGAAAGCGCGCAGTCGGGCTCAGTTGTTTGACAAACCAACTATACCCAAAATTCCTAGCGGTTTTAGCGATGTTTTTGTCTACGGCCGATCGCAGAATTTTAGTGCTAAGCTGGCGAAAATGCAAAACTTGAAAATCGAGCTGCTGTCAGAACAAAAAACCGAAACGCTGTGGCTAGGCAAGTTAGTAAAAAAGTGAGGGTTTATGGAAGATTTTGGTATTATTATTGCCTGCTGCGACCAGGATTATCTGTTTGCTAAGGGTTGCTGTGCTAGCATCCGATATTTTCTGGGAGATGTGCCGATTTGTCTGTTGATTGACGGTACGTTTTCTGTGAGTGCTTTGGAAAAGTCCTACGGGGTGCGAGTTATCGATCGCACAACCGTTTCTGAAGAGGTTCTCAGAAAAAGAAGTTTTGGTTGGGGCAAAACTAAAATGATTGCTTTCTGGGAAAGTCCTTGGTCAAATTTTATGGTTTTGGATGCCGATACGATCGTTTGGGGCGATGTTCTCAAGTTGGCTAATTTTCAAGACTTTGATTTTATTGTAGACCAACCTTGTCAGGAAAATTCGGATGCAGATGTTTCAAAATTTTTCTTTGACATTCCGGGCGTTGAGAAGCATTTCCCCACTTTTAACTGGTCGAAATATCGAGCCAATTATTTCTGCACCGGTACTTTTTTTGCAAAGCGCGGCGTTTTTAGCTTGGAAGAATACGTAGAAATTTTAGATTTTACAGCGGCAAATCCGGGGATATTTAAGTACGGAGAAATGGGGTTTTTGAACTTTATGATTTTCCGGGCGGCCGGGGAAAATCGGCTGCGGGTGCAGAGTGTGGATATGCAGTTGTTGGTGCCGGATTTTGACCGGGATTTCGTGAGAAAGCGGTTTCCGGTGGAGTCTAGCGGGCCTGCGGCCGCGAGCACTCAGGCGACTGTGATTCACTGGTGCGGGCCGAAGCCAAGTTTATCGAGTGGGAAAGTTTACTCGGAACCGATGAATTTTTGCCGCCGCAAGTGTCAGGAGGATGTTTGGAACCGCACCGGTTTGGCGGCCGAAATGTCGCTGCAAGTTGAGGATTGGCAGCGATCGATCTACGTGTATAAGAATAAGTTTAAGAAGAAGTTTCGCCAGTTGGCGGGGAAGTAAGTAAGCTGTTGTGCACCTAGATTGTTTATGGTATTAGAGGGGGAGAAGGGGAGAGGGGGAGAGGATTTGACGAGTTTTGATATGGGATCGAAATATGCAATTTAAGTGCACAACAACTTAGAATTTTTTAACCGCAGATGTCAGCGGATGAACGCGGATGCACGCGGATTTGGGCTTACCTATCCAGGGGTAAAGTTGGCCCGGCTGGGGGTAAAACTTGGCGGTGAACGCTTACTTTGTGACTTTCCCGCTGAGTTTGCATTTCGACGGCGATCGCCTCAAATTCGACTTCCATGCAGCCGTAGGGAATCTCTAACTCGATACTTGCTCGGACGTTTCCCAACCCGTTAGATTTAAATTCGGTAATCCAGCGCGGGCCGTCGAGAATCAGGTAGGTTTGCCGATCGTACACCCAAACTTTCACATAAATCCGGGGCATTAATTCCGGGAGTTGCACTTGCACTTTTACGGGCCCGCCGGCGAGGATTTCGGCGCGCGGCAATTCCAAAATCGGCATCGGTACTAACTCGTCTTCTGGCAAAACGTAGGGAATCGGGGGAGTGTCTTCTGCTGCGACAGTTGCGGTTTTTTGAGCAACTTGTTTCGGCTGCGGGGGTTCGTCAAAGACGACAAATTCTCTGGCTTCCGGGCTAGTGGATTTGGGGTCGGAAATTGTTTCGCTGGTTTCCGGTTGCTGTTGGGTGGGGCTGCTTTCTTCGACAACGGCAATTGCGTCGCTGCTATTGGCGGTGGTTTTTGCAGTGGGCGACAGGGTGGTTGCTTTCAGCCAGTCGGGGGATTCGCCGTTGCTGGCTAAGGAACTCAGCCGCGACCAAAATCGACTTTCGACGTTTAAGGTTTGAAATGCCTGTTTTGTGGGTGCTGGATGGGTTTCTGGGGCGGTTGTTTCTAATTCTGGGCTGTTTTCTGGTTTTTGGTCGATCGCTCCGATTTCCGCTGTTTTAGGGGAAGTTGGGATGTCTGAGGGTTTGGTTTGTGGGTCGATCGACTCTGCGGCTGTTCGAGGCGAATTGGAGATTTCCGACAGCAATTGCGATCGGCTGCTGTCGGGCAGTTTGTTACCGAATGCGGGCAGTTCTAGCCCGCCTGCACTTGGAGTCTGACGGGAACTCAGTTGAGGGGGTAGGGCTTCAGCGGTTGGGGTTTCGGCGGGGGATGGAGGGTCTAAAGATTTTTCTACTAGCTTGAGGAAGGATACATTTTTGGCGCTGCGAGGCGGTTTTGAGGCTGTTGGGGAGGGTTCGGCTTGATGCTTTTCTTCGATGAAATTGTCTTTAATTTCCTCTAGAAGATGCTCTAAACGGGCTGTAATTGTGAATAGTTTGGTGGCTAGGGTAATGCTGCCGCTGGTGAGAATTGCTTCTCCTAAAATTAGGCGGCTTTTGCACTCGGTTGGGATGTAGGTGACGCAGGCAAAGAGGCTGGGGGGAACTTGTTCTGGCATCGGCTGCTGGATTTCTGCGAGAATTTGTGAGGTTTGGGGGTCGCGCAGGTAAATTTGCAGTTGTGCTGAACCGATGAGTTGCTTGAGTTCTAGCGCTTCGGATTCGGGGATGAGAGTTGCTGTTTTTCTGGTTTTTTGGGGGGGTTGGGGAATGTCGATTTTGCCGGAAATGATTAAGGGGCGACCGAGTTGGGTGACGAAGGTTTCTCGATCGAGGACGAGTTCGAGTTTGACGTGGGGTTTAGGTTGGGGGGTTTGGGGAATGGGAAATTGGTAGATTTTGGTCTGCTGCGGTGCTGAATCGGCTGGTGGGATTTGGGTTGGTGCGGGGCGATCGACCGGTGCGGCGATTTTTGGTGCTGCGGCGGCAGTTGCGGCGATTTTTGGTGCTGCGGCGGCAGTTGCGGGTTCGGTTTGGTCGATCGGCGGTAGGGGTTCGGAAGTTTCCGATTCTGCGGGCAATACTTCCAACTGAACGCCGTACTGCCAAGGTTTTAGTGGTGTTGATTTGGGATCTGGCAAGCAGGAGAGTTCCCACAGTCCGGGTTTGAGCCTGGTGTAGGGAATGATCACGACTAATCCTTCGGGGTTGGTGCGGGCCGATCGGCTTTGGACTTTCCGCTGCGCCCCTTCGTCGAAGGAAGTATGGGTAACGCGAATTTCGATGTCGGTGTTGGGGTGCTGAATCCGAGCAACCACACGGTATTTGCCTTCTAGAATTTCCACGTCTGAGGTTTCTAGGGGCAACCAGGCGCGATCGCCTTCTTTCTGTAGCAAAAATTCTAATTTTTTCATCTTTCTTTCCCCTTGAAGGCTCCCGCTTGATTCGTCACAGGTTGGTGGTGGTTTGTTGAGCGACAGCTACAGATATTAAATTACTTATGTTTTATAGCCTATCACCACTGTCGGTCAAGAGGCCCACTTACCAAGGACTGCCAATAATGCTGAAAGCTGCCCAATAATACGGATGGGATAAATCTTTGCTGTCGAGTTTGGGGATGGACGGGGGCAAGGGAGTTTCGCCTCGGGAACTTCGCAGTTGACCGCCTTCGATCGTCACTTTGCCTTCGATCGCGGCAATTTGTGCTTGCCTGAGAGCTTCCGCTTTAATCATTGGAGGGTCTTTTGGCCTGCTGATTTTTAACTGTTGGTAAAACTCACTCATCAGCGCGAGAGTCCCCGCATCGCTGACGTACCACAAGCTGGCGAGGGCTGATTTTGCTCCGGATTGCAGTGCTAAACCGGCAAATCCGAGTTCTGCTTCTTTGTCTCCCAAGGCGGTTCTGCAGGCGCTTAATACTAACAGTTCAAGGGGCGGATTGTTCCATTTTAAATCTCTCATTTGATCTAGTCTAAGTTGCGTGTCCCAAAATTGAATGTAGGAGTTATTTGGGGTTCCGGGGCGGAATTCCGCGTGGGTGGCGAGGTGGATGATTCCGTATTTTTGTTGCAGTCGCTGGGATTGCAAGTTTACTATAGTGAAATCTTCGTTGAGAAAGGATTGACCGGGCCACTGTCGGGCGATCGCGCTCAATTCAAACGGCACGGCAGGCAGCGGTTCTTTGTTCGCCGTTTCTGAAAAATTTGATGCTCCCATTGCTAGGACTTGGGTGTTTGTGAGGTCGGTGTAATTGCTGTCTGTGAATTTGAAGGCGGGGATACGGGCGAGGCTGTATTTTTGGATCAGAAATTGCTGTCCGTCGTGCATTGCTGCTAGGGGTACGGTTCGCAAACCTGCGCCGACGCAGAACAGCAAGGTTTCAATTTTTGCTGTTTGCAAATCTGTTTCTAGGGGTGCAATTATCCATTTGTATAGTTGTTGGGCTGGTTCTAGATAGCTGGTGGTGTTGAGTTTTACGGGGTTGGTGATTTCGCTGCCGAATTCTTGGACTGCTGAGAGCAGTTTCTCTTGTTTGGCTTCCGGGACGCTGCGGTTAATGGGCGGGCGATCGGGCAATATTAAGATTAATTCTAGTTGGTCGGTACGCGGGATCGCGTAAATTAAAGCTGGTTTTTTCTTTGTTTGAACTGCTAGGCGGGAGAGAGTTTTTGATATTGCTTGGGCGGTTTTCGCACGGGCCATAAAGTCTTGTTCAAAGTATTTTTGATAGTCTTCTTCCCAATCTTCTTCGATTCTGGTTAAGGCTTCGGTGAGGTTTCCCCGATCGAGCAAATTTCTCATTTCTTGCCCGTTAAGTCCGCCCTCGCCTGTGTTTTGGGCAATTGTAGCGAGGTTCGCGGTGCTCCAGCAGAAAAATATTGCTATCAAGCAGTAAAAAATAGCTTTTTTAATTTTTTTATGAGTCGCGTATTTTTGGCGTTGCTGCGGGGATTGATAGTGCATGGTTTTGGGGCGGTTCAGGGCGCAGTTGGCGGCAGCAGTTGGCAAAAGTTGGGCTGTGGCTGAGAATATTTGACTGTGCTGGCGATCGCGGCACGATTTTAGCATTCAAGACCAACCGCAAATATCTACCGTAGGGCGTGGATACCAGCACCAACCGACTCCCCGCACCAAGAAATTCACCATTTATGTAAACTTTTGTACATTAAGCAGAAGTTTTGCGTAAACAGGACTTAGGCAAAAAGCCGGTTTATTCATGTAAGTCCTGTTTTTTACATAGCAGCTAGGTGCATTTAACTGAGATGTTGCACCATTCTCAATAATCATTTTATGAACAGGCTTTCCGCCCTGTTCCACAAAAAAATCATCTTTTGTGGAACGGGCCGGAGAGCCCGTTCTTAAGAATGGTGCAAGATGTGAGTTTAACCGGCATTACCTCTACGGGCGTCTTTGACTTTTTGCGGCACATCCGCACTTCTCAGGTTGAATCGGGTTTTGTCTTGGTGTTGAGTGAGGAATATCATGAATCGAGCGACCATATATTGAGTAATATTAGCAAATATATTCTCTGTATTTACTTGTTTTTAAAATAATTAGGTTTTTTCGCACCAACTTATATCGTTTCTGGTTGCACTCCTTACGATCTAGAGGACACGGCAGTGCCGTTTCCCTACCCGAATTAATTGTAGGGACACGGCACTGCCGTGTCGAAAGCTGTCGGTAATATTAATTGCGATGCTACCGGATTTGATATTACTTAAAGCTCGACTGATTAATTGTTTTGCCTCGGATACCTGCCCGGTTATTTCGTACAATTCGCAGAGACTGATTTTGACCTAAGATTTTGCCTGCAAATCTCCTAATTTTTTAGTATCATTGGCGGCGGTTGCCAAGAGTTGAGCAACATAAATTAATGCGGGTTGTTCGATTTTTTTGCATGGCACGATCGTTCGGCGGTTAAAAACTCTAAAATTTATCGCACTTTTCCCGATCCAATAAGTGTGGCATATATCACTCACACCCCTAAGTTATCAATAAAAACACCTAATTATTTAGAGGATTTTACGCTATGCTGTCGATCGCTTTTTCCTTGTTGATTCTTGGTTCTCTCGCGACGATAACTGAAGCCTGCTTCCTTCCGCTATACATTGTGTGCGATCGCACTTGGCAGCGTGCGATCGGACGGGGAAATGTGTCTTAGTATTTCTTCACATATCCTGCTTTCGGTCTATGATATATGCCTTATGGCGTATTTGTGTTTAAAGCCCGTTACCGCGTACCGCTGATGAGTCAATCAACCAATTCACCGCTATCCCAACCATTTTCTCGAAGAACCGCCCTGAAATTCCTCGGAGTCGGTGCCGCCGGCGGGCTGCTGGGCTACTCTCGATTTTCCAAGCCAGAGCCCGCCGTTTTTGTGCAAGATTCTCTTGACTTGCCGCGAATGCTGAATCAGCGCAAAACCGTTGCAGTTGTCGGGGCAGGCTTGGCCGGGCTCGCCTGTGCTTACGAACTCTCCCAGCGGGGTTTCGCCGTAATATTGCTAGAGAAATCGCCCCAACTCGGCGGCAAAATTGCTAGTTGGCCGATTCAAGTCGGGAACGAAACTTTTATGATGGAACACGGTTTCCACGGTTTTTTTCCGCAATACTACAACCTCAAAAGTGTGGTTGAAGAACTAGAAATTACCGATAACTTTGTATCTTTAGAATCCTACGCCGTTCTGTTTCGAGACGGCAAATACAAACCCGAAGTTTTCCGTCCGAACCATTCAGCTTTCCCCTGGAATATAGTTGACTTGGGGATATCTTCTCCCAATCGGCTCAAGTGGGGAATCAATCTGACAAAACCCGCTCACTGGCAAGTGTTTCGGGAAATCGGCGGTTTTCAAACTCAAAAAACTTTCGATCGCCTCGACAATATCTCAGTTGCCGACTGGGTAAAAGGTGAATTCCCGCGCGGGCTTTATGACTTGTATTTTCTGCCTTTTGCCAAGTCCAGCCTCAACGCTCCCGACGAATTGAGCGCGGGAGAATTAATGCAATTCTTCCACTTTTACTTTTTTGGAAATCCAGAGGGTTTGGCATTCAACGGCACGCGGCAAGATATGGGCACGAGTTTGGTGCAGCCTATTGCCAAAGCCATTGAAAGCAAAGGCGGCAAAGTATTGACAGATGTCGCAGTCAGTGACATTCGCTGGGAAAACGGTCAGATTGATTCTTTGACTTACCAGTCGGCAGACGTGCAAACTAAAATACCTTTTTGGGTAAAGCGAAACGCGCTGTTAACTGACAGCAACTCTACCGAATATTTCGGCGCTGGGGACAGCGTATTTGCCGCCGCACCGTCGGGTAAAGAGGCAATTTCTCTGAGCTGCACTCACCAAGGCTGCACAGTTCAGAAACAGAAAGACGGTCAATTTCACTGTCCTTGTCACGGTGCCGTTTTTGATGCCGAAGGACGAGTTGTCAGCGGGCCTGCTCAGCGGGATTTGCCTCGATTTAAGGTAGTCGATGAAAAAGCAGATGAGGTACAGTTGGTTTCCGCCGCGAACAATTCCCAGACGCAGAATTTTGCGGAAACTTTGAAGGCTGATTATTATGTTTTTGCGGCAGATGTTCCGGGGATGCAGCATTTGTTTAGTTTGGCCAGCGGTGAGGTAAATCCGCAGGTGCACAGCCGGATCGAGAGCTTAAAAATAGCCGATCCGTTTGCGGTGGGCCGTTTTTGGTTCGATCGCGATTTTCCCTGGGATCACAGCAATTTCAGTTCGCTTTCCGGCTACAAACTGACTGACAGCATTACGCTTTACCACCGAATTCAGGATCGGTTCATCGAGTGGAATCAGAAAACTGGCGGTAGTGTTGTGGAACTGCACGCTTATTGTTACAAGGAGAACGAATTTCCAAACCAGGAAGTTTTGCTGGCGACTTTTGAGCAAGAATTGTACGAAATTGTACCGGAATTAAAAGAGGCAAATATGCTGCACCGGGAATTGGTAAATCAAAAGAATTTCTCTGGATATCCGCCCGGTAGTTATGCGGAAAGACCAGAAACTTGCTGCGCTGTTCCCAATCTGTTGTTTGCGGGAGATTGGGTAAAAATGCCGTTTCCTTGCGGTTTAATGGAAAGGGCGGTTAGCAGCGGTTTGTTGGCAGCTAATGCTATTTTATATCAGGAGGGTTTGCAGAGGCGATCGCTCTTGACGGTGAATCCCGAAGGCGTCTTAAAAATCTAAGGTTTGCAGCGGGGCGGGTTTTATCAATCGTCAATTATTGGCTGCTATTCTCGGTGAAACCCGCCCCCAGCCATACCATTTGAGATTTGAGATTTGAGATTTGAGATTTTAATAATTGCGAATGACCCGCCCCAAAATGGATACCGTGCCACGTACTCCTGTCGTGGAGAGATAAAAATTTGCTATCCTACTTCAACCTCCCAGATTCATTTGTGGAGTAAATCTAAAATCTCAAATCTCAAATCTAAAATCGACTGACTGATTCAATCAGGGTTGGGAGGTTTGCTACAGTTGCATTCTTTTTTTAAGATAAGTTATGGTTTGTGGGTGTGGTTTCGGTGAGAATAAAAAGCAGAGCTTGCAAAAAAAATATCTGCGTTGAGCTGGGTGCATCTGCGGTTAAAATAGTCAATAAGTATAAAGCAATAATAGATGCTGAAGAATAACTGCAAAATTCGCAATAAATCTGTAATGTTTGATGCTTTTGCAACAGAATACGATTTCGCCGCCACTTTGCAAAGCCAGAATGATTTCTTTATTAAAAACCTATCGACTAGCAAAGGTGCAGCATTAGATATTGGCTGCGGCTCTGGAATTCTGGCTTTTGAATTAGCCCAGTATTACGATAATGTAGTCGCCGTCGATTTATCAGCAAAACTGCTGGCTATAGCCAGTCAAAAACGCTCAGCTCCTAATATCGAATACATCCAAATGGATGCCAGTAAATTAGTGTTAGACCGCAAATTTGATTTAATAGTTAGTGCTGCCACTTTCCACCACTTGCACAATCTCCCCGCCGCCCTCTCTGCAATTAAAAAAATGTTAAATCCGCACGGAAAAATCGTCTTTTTAGATAATATATCGGAAGTCGAAACACCTGCTACAATAGGCTACATATTAGGTGCAGCGAGAGATTTTATTCCTGACTGTTCCAAATACGGATTTCGCAATGCTTCAAGATTATTAAGATTTCGATTGTCGCCTGGGTGGTTGAAGCATTTAGCTAGCGACAGGTATTTGTCAGAACGGAGATTTAGAAAAATTTACGGTCGTTGCTTTCCGGGCTGTTATTTTGTAAAATTGGGTTGTTTTATGGGCGTAATTTGGGAACATTTGTAATGCAAAACAACGCGATAAAATCCGAATCTGCAAGGGGACAAAAAACTCACATCCGCCAGTTGGCCATTAATCTCGATCGCTGGTATGCGATCGCCCGCAGCACCGAGGTGCAAACTCAGCCGCTAGCTGCGAAAATCTGGAATCGGGCGATCGTACTTTTCCGCGACAGTGCAGGCAAAATCAATGCTTTAGAAGATAGATGTCCGCACCGACAAGTTAAACTCAGCCACGGCCAAGTTAAAGGCGATTTAATCGAATGTGCTTACCACGGATGGCGGTTAAATGCAAGGGGAGAATGCGCCGAAGTCGATTATTTAGCAGAAAATCAAAAGCTACCTAACTGCAAAATTCGCTCCTATCCAATCCAGGAAAAAAACGGTTTTATCTGGCTGTTTCCCGGGGACGAAACCAAAGCCGAAAAAATAGATTTATTAGATTTATCAGAGTGGGAACATCTCAATTATATTGCCACAGTTTCAGTCATCGACTGTCAGGCACACTATTCATTTTTAATTGAAAACTTGATGGATATGTACCACGGACACTTGCACGATGATTGGCAAGCTTGGGCAAATCCGGTGTTAGATACTTTAGAAGAAAACGAGCATCAAGTAACTGCTCGCTATCAGGCACAAAGTTATTACAAAATAGATAAAATTTGGTCAATTTCTCAGTTATTTTTTAAATCTCTGCGCCGACTGCACCCGGAACCGTTAGAGGTGAGCTACGTTTACCCGCACTGGGTTTCAACTTTGGGGAGCGACTTTAAGATTTACTGCTTGGTTTGTCCGGTTAGCGAGACAGCAACTCGCGCTTATTTAATTCATTTTACCTCATTAAATGCGTTTTGGCGGCTGCACAAATTGCCTGTTTGGTTTCGCAAGTTTATTAAAGATATTTGTTTCGGTGCTGCTCAAAAGTTATTAGATGGTTTGGTGCGGCAGGATGTGTTAATGATTGAAGAAGAACAGCAGGCTTTTTTGCAGAATTCAGAAAGAAAGAATTATGAATTAAATCGGGCTTTAAACAGCGTGCAAAGGTTGATGAGAAGTCAGGCAGAAAATGAATAATTCAGTCTCAGATTGAAGCCTGCACAGGCTAATATGTATATTTCACAAAAATCAGAGAAGTATAACCGAGGGAAATTCGGCTATTCCTGAACGCAGAAATTGTATTTGGATGCGTTAGGATTTAGGCTAACAGTTACATTAAAAGAAGATGAATTGGCGATCGGATAATAAAAGCAATCGCAATTCATCTACGTTAATCTGCGTTAATCTGCCCCTATCTGCGGTCAAAAAATCTAAATTCCGCCAGCACAAACTTTACTTTTTAGGCCGCTGCTGCTGGTAAACGCTGATAACTTTATCGGCATAAGTAGCAGTTGCGCCACTTTTACAAGCTGCGGAGTCCCCAGTCATCCACCAGCAAGCGGCGCGGCGTACAGCGGTTAATTCATTGTTGCTGCTAGCTTTGTATTCGTCGCGCAGCAAATCGCCCACGATACAGGTAACAATTGATTTGGCTTTTGTCGCGTCGGCCTCAAATTGTTGGGGTGTTAAATCTTGTTTGGTACAGAATTTTGCCCAGCGGGAAATATTGTTCGGTAAAACTTGCCACTGACTGTACATTCCGTCATTTGCGGCTTGTGGCGGGGCGGCTTGTCGCAGCGCTTCTACGAGGGCGGAAACTTGCGCGTCGGTGACTGCTTGCGCTGCTGCTGGAAGTGATTGCAATCCGAGGCTAATTATCAGGCTGCCGAATAGTAGATTGGTTTTTGCGATCGATTTAAAATTCATTCACAATGCCCTGTTTAATTTAAACTTTGTTCCCTCAAACAAGGTTTACTATTTTGTCGCTCGAATACCTCTGTCTTAAGTATGATTTGGTGGTTGAATGGACTGTCGATCGCCCTTACGATAGAAATTGTTAATCAAGTACGATAAAATCATGGAAGTACAACCGAGAGAAATTAGACGTTACACTACAGCAGAGGGTAGGGCACCATTCACCGAGTGGCTTGATACCATCCGCGATCGGAATGTTAGAGTTAGAATCAAATCTAGGCTTGACCGAGTTGAGCAAGGTAATCTCGGAGATTTCAAGTCAGTGGGACAAGGAGTTTTTGAACTCATAATTAATTATGGCCCGGGCTACCGCGTCTACTTCGGACAAGTCGGCTTGACAATTGTGGTAATCCTCATAGCTGGGGATAAAAGCACCCAAGAACAGGACATTCGACAAGCTATAGAATACTGGACAGATTATGAAAAACGTGAAAGCACCGACAAGTGATAGCTACCGCGAGTACCTAATTGAATCTCTCAAAGAGCCGGAAGAAGCTGCTGGTTTTATCGGGGCTATATTGGAAGAAAAAGACCCTGAACCCGCACTTTTGAGAAATGCCATCAGAAAGGTAATTGAGGCTCGAATCAGGATGAATGCTCTTTCGGAGTCAGCAAAAGAACATCACGAAAAACTTGACAAGATGTTGACCGAAAGCGGCGGTTTGAAAATTTACAGCTTTGTAGAATTGCTCGAAGCATTAGGATTTAAATTAGAAATTACTGTCGCAGATACTGAGTTGTCGGCTGAGTCGGAATCAACGGATTTTGGGGAATCATAATTATCGCCCGAACCAGCTAATTTATAGCAGATTGCAGATTCATTTCGATCTAAATAAAGGTTGATGTTGGTTATCTGTTGTGTGGGGGCGGGTTTATATAGATTGTTTGCGGGTATTAAATATTATTCGTGAAACCCGACCCTACATATCATCACAAAATCTAACAATCGGTGAGCCATTTCTAGCTTGCTGCAAGGTGCAATTTCTACTTGCTTGCCGGCGGCATTAATTAATATTGCTTGATTGGTATTGCTGCCGAAACCTGCACCTATTCGATCGATCGGGTTTGCGGCAATTACATCCAGTTTCTTCGCCCGCAATTTCTCCAAAGCTGGCTTGACAATATCTCCAGTTTGTGCTGCAAACCCGATTAATTTTTGGTGCGGCTGTTTCAATTTTCCCAACTCTGCCACAATATCCGCTACCGGTGTCAAAGGCAAACAATTCGGGAGCGATCGCTTCGGCAATTTTTCACTGCTGTACTCAGCCGGCTTCACATCCGCTACCGCCGCCGCCATCACCGTCAAATCCGCCTCTTGAAAGCATTGCAGCATCGCCTGCCGCATTTCTCGTGCACTGGTAACTGCGATCGCCCGCACACCTGAGAGCGGCAATTCGCCAGTTATACTGTGTACCAGCGTCACTGTAGCGCCGCGGTGCTGTGCAGCTTGCGCCAAAGCTATACCCATTTTGCCAGTGGAAGGATTGCCGATAAACCGCACCGGATCGAGGTGTTCCCGCGTTCCTCCCGCACCGATCAACACCCGAATGCCCGCTAAATCTCGATCGCCCTTCGCATACAACAGCGATTCAATATGAGGCAAAATCTCATAAGGTTCTGCCATCCGGCCGACACCCGCGCGATCGCACGCCAGCATACCCGCCCCCGGATTCGCAGCATGATACCGCCGATAACTCAAAACTTCCCGCCAATTCCGCTGCACCGTCGGCTGTTCCCACATATCCGTATTCATCGCCGGTGCCAGCAAAATTGGGCAAGTAGAAGCTAAGACAGTATTAGTCAACAAATTATCAGCAAAACCCCCCGCCAACTTAGCCAAAGTATTAGCTGTCAAAGGAGCAATAACAAAAACTTCCGCCCATTCTCCCAGTTGAATGTGCAAAGGGCGGCCGTGACTTGCTTGCCAAAAATCTTTGTCCGTAAAAGCAGGATGGCGGCAAAGAGTAGCAAAAGTCAAAGGCGTTACAAACTCCTCAGCCGCATCAGTAAGAATAGCTTTAACTTCCGCTCCCGCTTTCGCTAAAGTTGAAACTACTTCGCAAACTTTGTAAGCCGCAATCCCGCCACTAACGCCGATTAAAATTCGTCTGCCTTTCATGATTTTTGGTAATACAGCAACCTTCGAGGTTATGAGAACTTGATGAATTCCTGAAACCAGTGCGAATAATTGCCCGATCGCATCTCCTCATTCTTTCTTCCTTCTTCCTTCTTCCTCATTCTTTCTTCCTTCTTCCTTCTTCCTTCTTCCTTCAGCCATAAAAAAGAATCAAGAAAGAAATTAAGATAAAAACAGACTAAAATCCCTAATTCATCTGTTTAATCCGCAACAAAATATGGTGCTAACTTCTTCCTCAATTCTGTCGAAAATTTTAAGCTAGATTTTTAAGTCTATGCTTCGTCGTAGGCTTCCATATCCAGAAGGTGGAGATAAGGTTCAACCAGCTCCGGCCGCTGAAAAGCAAGCGATCGCAACAAATGCCAATCATTCAATCCCTCAAAAGGATCTGTATAATCGTCAACTTCCAAACGGACAGCCAATTCTGCCACGTCCTGAGAAGTAAGTACAGCAATATCGCGCGATGCTTTGGTTAAAGTTTTCATTTTTTTCCCCTGCCCGAGACTTCCGCCATACTATATACTAAACCTTTAATCAGATTTCGACACAGTTTCTACAACAAAACTTCGCATTACCTCTATAACTTCCGGCAGAATCTCGTGTCCCATGTTAAATTCTTGATACTGCACCGCAGCTTCCCAAGCCGTCAAACTCTCGCGCGATCGCACACCAGCACTAACGGGAACAATAGTATCTTGAGTACCGTGCACGATTAAAACAGGTGGCAAAGCACTGCCCGCAACTGGCGAAATCGACGGGTGTAAATAACCGCTCAGACAAATTAAACCGGCTGCGGGCAAAGTCAATCCCACATCTAGAGTCATCGCTCCACCTTGAGAAAAACCACCTAAAATTGTCCGAGACAAAGGCACGCCCGTGCTGCTTTCCAAAGACAGCAAAAATTCCCTCAGCAATTGTCGGCTTTCTACCAATCCCTGAGCGTCTTTGTTTTGAAGGTCATACCACATTTTGCCGCCCATTACATGGGGATGAGGAAACGGGGCATCGGGAAACACAAACTGATAATCCGGCAGATTGAAAGCCGGTGCTAAGGAAGTCAAATCCCGAGCATTAGCACCCCATCCGTGCAAAGCGACAATCAAAGCGACAGGTTTGCGATCGGTTTGTGGCGGAATGCTAATAAATTGTAAAGACATCGTAGTTAGTAATTGGTAATCTGGCATTGCTAAAATTATAAATTGTAGCGGCGGCTAAAACCCCAGATATTTGTTTTGGTGAGCTTTGACTAGAAATTAGCACGCGCTTGCCAATAACTATAACCGTTGACTGTTGACTGTTGACTGTTGACTGTTGAAAGTAGAGTGGGAAATCCGAAACTTTCCCAGGTAGAGTTCGGATAATTCACATTTTATAAACAGGAATTAGGGAGCCTCTCATCTTTGTAAAAACACTTCTTCTGGCTCCTTCTTTCTGACTCTTTCCTCCTGCCTCGGGCCCCGCAGCCTCGGGCCTCGGGCCTCCAAACTCCTATTTCTAGCTGGGCTACTTTCATTGAGATGTTCCCAGTAAGACTCAGCTAAAACCGAGATTTCTCCCGCTCATTCAAATTGACACCTACCGCAGGTGAAACCTTAGAAACAGATTGCTCGAACTGTTGCCGTATGGGTATCTCAATCCAGAATTCAGTTCCCTCTCCCGGAGCCGATACGCACCTGAGCGAACCGCGATGTTTTTCCACTATTTGATAGCCGATAGACAATCCCAATCCAGTACCTTTCCCTACAGGTTTGGTAGTAAAAAACGGCTCAAACAAACGTTTTTTTACATTTTCCGTCATGCCCGCTCCATTGTCAGCGATTCGCACGCACACACAATTAGAATTTAAAATTTCAGTGCGAATCCGAATAGTAGGTAAAAATGCCGAAGTCGATGGATTTTCCACGATGTAAAAATAATGATTTGTTTCGTCATATAAAACATCAATGGCATTAGTCAAAACATTCATAAATACCTGATTTAATTGTCCCGCCCAGCACTCCACCAAGGGCAAATTTCCGTATTCTTTGATGACCTGGATGCCCGGAAAATCAGCTTTAGGTTTCAGCCGACTATCCAAAATCATCAAGGTGCTGTCAATGCCTTGGTGAATGTCAACCGACTTCATTTCAGCTTCATCCAAGCGCGAAAAATTCCGCAGAGAAAGCACGATTTGACGGATGCGTTCAGCTCCCAAGTTCATAGATTTTAGGATTTTAGGCAAGTCTTGACTGATAAAATCCAATTCTATCTCTTTTAGTTTCGCTTGCACTTCGGGCGTTGGGTTCGGATATTGCTGCTGGTATATTTCTACAAGTTCCAGCAAGTTTTGAGTATATTCGCCTGTATGGATCAGGTTGCCAGAAATGAAGTTGACAGGATTGTTAATTTCGTGGGCAACTCCAGCCACCAACTGCCCCAAGCTGGACATTTTTTCAGTTTGGATTAGTTTAAATTGAGCTGCCTGCAAATTTTTTAGTGCTGTTTCTAGTTCAGCGGTGCGGTGTTTTAGTTGAATTGTACGATCGTACACTTGCTGTTCTACTTTTGCGGTACGTTCTACAGACATCAACAGGTAAATCGTCAAGCTGCCAGTCATCAATAGCCCGATCGCGCCAATTGCCAGCGAACCCTGATGAGTCCTCAGACTTTTGTACCCCTTTCCAGGCAAAACTAGCAGCATCCACTGGCGGTCTGCTACGTTAAATAGGCGAATGCAAGCACTCGGATATTGACAGATTGTTCCCCGCAAATTAGCTAACTCTGACTTTTCGTGTTTTGGGCGATCTATCAACTGCTTAGCTTGTGAGTCGTATCGCACCAGAAAGCGTTCTTTCTCTATAGCAGAGTTGTCATAGAGGTAAAAATTAATGTTGTCTAAATTTAGCGATTCTAAAGAGTAATCGACCATATTGGTAATCTGAAACAGACCCGCAATAACTCCCATGAGGTTTTGGCGGCTGTTGACCGAGTTATCTGCAGAATTTGTGCGGCGGGGTACTGGTAGAAATACTTGCAATCCCGGTTGATTGTTGCTGACTAATCTAATCCGCCCGGAAGCCGCTATTTTCCCGGTATTCACCGATTTCTCTAAAGCTGCTTTGCGCTCGGGGTTGGAGGCAACATCAAAACCGAGCAGTTTGTTATCTTCTTCTAGTGCTTCTCTGTAGGTAATTGGAAAATATTCCGATCGCACTTTTGCTTCGATCGGCTGTTGGTCAGGAGCTCGCTCGTAAATTTGAAATGCCGGAAAACCTTCGGCTCGAATTGTCCGTTCGTAAGCTGCTTTTTGGGCAGCAGGCACGCGCCGAATCCAGTTAACAGAATGTATAGCAGAATTTCGGGAAAGTGCAGGTTGAGCGAATTGCTTAAAATCTTGTCTGGTAACTTCAGTAGATCCCCTGTAGAATGCTTCAAGTGAGTACAGAAATTCTAAATTTTTATTGATGCTTTGCTGCAATGCCACATTCAGGCGATCGGCTTGCTGATGAAATTCAGCTTGCATTCGTTGGTTTTCCCCATGCCAAACGACCGCTGCGGCTGCCAAGGACAAGCTTGTACCGGTGCAAAGAGTCAGCGCTGCTGGAATGTAGCGACGGTGAGACAGTAAAATTTCCGTCAGCGAATTAAACCAATTGCTCGCAACATTCATATTCCCAAACCTTCTGCCACCGGAGTGTAATTCGTTTAAATACTTGTGAAATTCCTTGATAGCACGAAGGGCAGCGCAGAAACTAAATTGTCTAAAAACTTATAATCGCACGAATAGGACTTACCCTGAGAAAGCCGAGTTATACCAAAATATTGGTGTGATAACGAAAAAGCTGGGAAGAAAGCGGTTTCTTACGAATAGTGCATCCACGACTGAGGAATTGAAACCAATTGTAACTAAGTGTAACGAAGCGAGTTCCTATCTGGGCGTTCCCCAACTTCGTGTCCCGCAATAACCCAGGAACGAGAAAAATTATTTAAAATTTTGTAGGGCGGACACTCCTGGCCCGCCCTACAAAGCAAAGTTACAGCATATTCCATGTAGATTTAGATCGCGAGAAACCGGGTTTCTAGCAACAGAATCAGTAATGATGCGAGAACTGCAAAGAAACCCGGTTTCTGGGCTGTACTTCATAAACCTGGAATAGGCTGTAAATCTAGAACAGCTTACAAAACAGTCCCTATTTCCTTCAAATAAACCCGCGTAAACGGTTCATCATCGCCCAGAGTATACTGTTCGATCAATCCCTGGCGGCGAATAGAAATACTATTTCCTTCCCTCACCACCACAGTATCTTCATCAGTGCTTTCTCTGACCAAAATCATCTCCGTTTCCCCCGGATTGTCCAGCACCACCATATTGCTGCCCCGATAAAACATTCCCTCAGCTTCCAAAATATCTTCGGGATATTCAGCAATTAACAAATCGAGCTTGGGATGCCGCAGCAAACTTTGCACGTTAAGATGGTAATTTTTATTCAAAACTTTTTCAGAACGGTTGACAAAAAGTCCACCGCGACAAACAGCACCGATTGTCCAATCGGGATGCTGCAACAGAATGTGGTCGATGGTTTCTTGCAGTTCGTGCACCGAAATTCGGTTGAAAGTAATAATCGGAATTCTGGCGGATTTTCCCGATTGAAAGAAAGTTTCGATAATATGCGAAGGCACATCAACACCTTCGCCGACAGCCGGGTTGAGGTGCATGAAAATTCCCGGCGCGGCATTGATCTCGATAATCCCAAAATTGCCTGTTTTCCAAGATTTGGTGAGAGTTTCTGTTACCACATCAATCCCCAAACAAGTTAACCGAAAATGTAGGGCGATATCTTGAGCCAAAACAATGTTATCGGGGTGAATAGTGCGGGTAGCGTCGATGCTGACGCCGCCTGCGGAAAGATTAGCGACTTTGCGCAGAGACACAGTGCGATCGCCCTCTAGCACACTATCCAATGACAGCCCTTGTTCTTCCAGATACATTTCCATCGCTTCGTCGGACTGAATTTTGCTCATTGCCGAAGTTGGCGTATCCAAACGTTCTGGTTTGCGGTTTTCACGGCGGATCAATTCGCGAATTGTTGAGTCGCCATCACCTGTTACCCAAGCCGGCCGGCGTTCAGTTGCAGACACAAACTTGCCGTCAACGCACAGCAGCCTAAAATCCGATCCTTTGATGCTGTTTTCCACAATTACTCGCACCGGGTCTGTTTCGGGAATTGCCTTAACTGCTCTTTTAAAAGCTGCCTGCAATTCCTCACCATCTCGGACATCTGCTGTTACGCCAATTCCTTTATGACCGACTACTGGTTTGATAGCAACTGGGTAGCCAATTTCTCTAGCAACTGCCAGAGCTCCGTTTTCTGTGGAGACGATATCGCCTTTGGGAACAGGGAATCCTAATGTAGCGAGAAAAGCTTTACAGTCGTCTTTGCGCGTGGTAAAATCTGAGTCTAAGTGGCTGTCAGAATCAAAGGTAGTTGCAGAGCCGCGAACCAGTTTTTTGCCGTACCCGTATTGCATTAGTCCTTCATCCCACAAATAAAATGCGGGAATGCCTTTTTGGGATGCCGATCGCATTAATGAATAAACTGTCGGGCCTCCGTAAACAGACTGCCGGAACATATTTTGCAGCGCGCCCATTTGTGCTTCCAAGGGAAAGTCTTGATTTTGATTGATGGCTTCAAACCAATCCCAAACAGCGTAAACGACTGCTCTGGCGCTGCGGGCGTGCAGCGCTTCTATGCTGATTCTGTTAAACTGAGAAAACGGCTTGACGTTCCAGTGTTGGAAATGCAAACCCATGTCGAGTTTTGCTACTTCTGAGGCGGTACGGGCGAACAGTTGGGCGTGGTTCGAGAAAGTTTCTTGCAGGAGTTGCGGGTAGCGATCGCCAATAATTTCCTGGTAATGTGCGATCGGCAACGGTTCCCTCGCGCCCGTCACCGCTAAATCAAAAACTAAAGCCGCAGTGTCTAAATAAGGGTTTGGCCCGATATAGTGTTTGAAGTTGAAAACATCAAAAATATCGGTTTTTCGAGCATTGACGCGGGCTGTTTCGGTGCTTTTTTCTTGCAGCATTTTCTAACCTCCTTTGAGCTAAATTTTTACGGTAAGTCTCTTGTCGGTTCATGGGATACTACCTGCGGGCATAGATATTGCAGCAGTGAGACAAATACTGCGAGCAATTCTGTCTTGAGCATAGCGGGAGAGGAGGAATGGGAGAGTGGGAGAGTGGGGGAATGGGGAGAGGGGGAGAGTGGGAAAATATTCCTTCTTCCTTCAACATCTAACTAAGCAGTGATGACTGAGCACTTATGGCTAATGACTGCTTTCTTCCCAGTTCACAAAAAAAACCTATAACTTTTGAGAGGTGCAGCGCCCGCTTAAATTGTTTATCACTGTGAAAGAGAATTTAAGAGGCAGCAAATCATGAAGATAGCACAAACTGCTCTCAGGGATAAAGTTCACGACTTAGCTGAGGAAGCATTTCACCGGAAGCTGATTTCTGGCTACGGCGACGGTCAAAACAGCAACGAATATCAGATTGTGTGGAACGGCAAACCCAGACACCTACCTTTAGAACGGGCGCGTACAATCTTGAGCAATTTGATCGAACGCTCGCACTAAGGGGCGATCGGACTAATTTAGGACTGACGCTCATCAACCCGGTTTCTACGAGGAAGAAGAGGTTTATGGCGGAAACATCCAGTCAGAAATCGAGTTTATGACCCGATCGCGCGTAAGTCCCGATCGGCAGTTGCGGGATTTAAATTCTCTGTCAAAAAACAATAAAACTCTTGTGGGGTGGGCGTCCCGCCCGCTCTGAACAGGCAATTTAAATGCGCGACAGCTTACAGCGTCTTCCAGGTTTATGAAGTAGGGACACGGCGAGAGCAAGAGTGTCCCTACGGCGGGATAGATCGATAGGCGGGTGTCCTTCCTAAACGTGGAATCGGGTGTAAATTCAACTGATTTTTTGACCCACCTCTATCCTGTTAGGGTAGGGGGGGTAGGTTTTTTTTAGCAAAAACATCTTTACAGCCCGGGGCCAGAGCAAACAAACCCCAGAACCCTTGAGTTTTGTGCGTCCAGGAATCATCAAATGCAGATAATTTTGTGTATCTATCTATACCTTTTGGCAGTTTTCAGAAAAAAGAATTTTGTGTTTTAGTGAAATTTAATAAATTAAAAGTGGAGATAATATGGCCAGCAACGAAAATCAGGGGAAGTTGCTAATTATTGGGGGCGCAGAAGACAAAGAGGGGGAGTGTAAAATTCTGCGGGAATTCTTGCGGTGCGCCGGAGGCACTAAAGCCCGCATTGTAGTGATGACGGCTGCGACCAGCCTGCCGGGAGAAGTAGGAGATAATTATATCCGAGTGTTTGAGCGACTCGGCGCTGAAGACGTGCGAGTTGTTGACACCCAGAGACCCGAAGATGCCAACAATCCAGAGTATTTAGAAGCGATCGAACAAGCGACAGGCATATTCTTTACCGGCGGAGATCAAGCGCGGATTATTAGCTGCTTGAAAGACACCAAACTCGACGAAGCTATGCACAAACGCTACTCGGAAGGGATTATCATTGGTGGCACGAGTGCCGGCGCGGCGATGATGCCAGACATGATGATTATTGAAGGAGACTCCGAGACAAATCCGCGCGTTGATGCGGTAGCAATGGGCCCGGGAATGGGTTTCCTTCCGGGAGTTGTCATCGACCAGCATTTCGCCCAGCGAGGTCGTCTGGGACGGTTAGTTACCGCACTCTTGCTGCAACCGGCCGTGTTGGGATTTGGTATTGACGAAAATACAGCTATTTTAGTCAGCGGTGACGAGTTAGAAGTTATTGGCGAAAGCGCTGTAACAATCATCGACGAGTCGGAAAAACTCCACGACAATATAGATGGACGGTTGAAGGATGAGGGTTTAGCGATTTGCGGCGCCAAGTTGCACATCCTCCCCCACGGATACCGGTTTAACTTGAAAACTCACCAGCCGGTGTTGGATAGCGTAGCAACTACAGCAGATAGAGTAACGGCGATCGCCTAATTTACTTGGCAACTGGCAAACATCTCAAAATTATCTAGGGCGGGCAGTACGCACTTTACCGCTGCAACGAAGTATGATGGTTGACAACCCAGTTTCTGCATCCAAAATTAATAAAAAGAAGAGGATTTTACCTCTTCTTTTTTCTGGCGGTTTCTGTTTCTTTAAGCACTTTTCTGTTCACCAAAAATCGACTGCTGCCCTTCTTCAGTCGAGATTAAATTCCACCCTTGAGTTTTCAGCTTCTGAAATGTTGCCCATCCCTTAGAACCGCCAGGTTCCCGGTAGTCGGATGCAGCGAACTGCGGAAAAGCTGTGTAAGGCCGCCACGCTTGACGGGCTTCGGTGCGCAAGTGCAATATCTTTTCTCCATTGCCTCCCAATCTGGGCAACCAACACATTTGTTTTAACATTTTTAACACTCCAGAGTTTTACAGTAACGGTAATTCGCCAACATCCCACATTAAACTTTTAGAGCCTTAGACCCACTGCTCGAAATATCTAACGGGTAACAGGGACGGATGAGATTTTCACCGATTACCAATTACTGAGGTAGCAGCAGTCGTTAAAGCTGATTTGGGCTCTACAAAGTTGGCAAGTGAAAGACTACTAAACAAGTCCTCCCAAGGCATAAGCAAAAATAATCATTGCTATTCTCGGCTCAAACTTGACTTAAAGTCGATCGCGCGAAAATCCAGTTGCATAAAGCATTCATTTTTCTGGTTTCCCTTGCCTGATAATTACAAGCCGATCCTCGCCCTTTCCGCCTAAAATGACATCTTTCTACAGTATTAGCTCTGTCAGCTAAAAAATGTTCCTTTAGTTACAATTATTAAATATTTGTCACGATTTATCTAGTTATCAAAAGTTAAATTAATTTTCACAAACAGCGCTTAATAATTTTTAGTGACTTTAACTACATTTTAGATTTAAATCTGACCTCCGGGTGCTTGTAGGCGCATCTTACTAAATCCTGCGGGTGCCCCCATAAGCACCTTACAACATAAGAGTTACAGGTTTAACTCTTAAGAACGATGGCGACAGATTTGCAAAATTGTAAAAATGAATACTAATCACAGCTATAAGTTCTGCAAATAAGATATTCATGGCCGCTGCAATTGAATTTAAACTCTTCGCTCCCAACAACAAAGCAGCTACACGGATCGGCTCATTTTCCAAATGGGATGAAATTCCCTTACAAAAAAATGATAAAGGTTATTTCCGCACTAAAATTCAGTTAGAAGACGGTATTTATCAATACAAATTCCTAGTTCAATCGCAAAGTCCCTATTTTGAGCTGGACGAATGGGTAGAAGTCAACGATCCCTGCGCGACTGAAATTAACCGCACTACTCATACAAGTTCAGTTCGCATCAAAGCCGGGGAACGAATTATTGATAGCTATGTTTGGCAGCACGATGACAAAGAACTCCCACCAAATGAAGAATTAGTTATTTACGAACTGCACGTTGCTGATTTTTCCGGCGCAGATGGTTCCGAAAGTGGCGGTAAATTCCAGCAGGTTGTCGAGAAATTACATTATCTGTGCGATTTCGGGATAAATGCGATCGAACTAATGCCAGTTAATGAATATCCGGGCGATGATAGCTGGGGCTACAAAGTCCGCGATTTCTTTGCCGTAGAGTCAATCGATTTTAGATTTTAGATTTTAGATTTTAGATTGACTTGCGCGAGATAAATGCTCTTTCTTGAGGATTTTCGATTTTCGATTTTCGATTGATTCCACGGATAAATCACGTGGCGGGTACCACCTTTGAAATTCTTGGTCAAGCTACGGTGGAACCGCAGATTTGAAGCGATTGATTGACGACTGCCAAAGTTTTCGCATTTTTGCCAGAGAAAATTTCGCGGGGAAGACTTTCGATATCGAAAAGCTCAAGCAAGTTCTGGATGGCAAACAACAAGGCTATCAAAACACAACTAATGCGATCGATTATTTAGCCAATCACGACCGCGACCGCTTGCTAGCGGAAGCAAGCTTTGGGATTCTCGACCGAGAAACTGCTTTTAAACGCGCTAAATTGCGAGCGCTTTTGTTAGTAACAGCAGTAGGAATACCGATGCTGTGGATGCGGGAAGAGTTGGGACAGTCCACTCGGGAAACTCCCAACCAGCCGAATAAACTGCAATGGTCTTTGTTGAAAAATCAGCCCAATCATGAGTTCTTGGAATACGACAAACACGTGATTCGGCTGCGGCGAAATTGGCGGTATTTTATAGCGAAAATATTGAATTTATCCACGAAAATCCCGAAGCCGAAGTGCTGGCTTACTACCGCTGGAGCGATGAGGGAACGCGAGCTGTGGTTGCAGCCAATTTTTCGGATACTTATCTATCTGGTAACAGCCTTCCTAACTTTCCGGCGGGAACTTGGCACGAGTGGATGTACAACAAAATCGTAGAAGTTGGGGAAGAAGGCTTTAAGTTTGATTTGCCGGAATGGTCAGCACCGGTATTTGTTTGAAAGCCGGAGAATTTATGTCTCCAGGCAGATGAGAAGCACAGTTGTACAACATTAAATGGTAGTTAGGACTGGCGAACCAAATTCAAGAAACCGGGTTTTTCTACCCTGGCGGATGGCTGGAACGATACTTTTTTGTAGAAAAATCCGGCTTCTGCGTCAACGCCGTGCGATCGTAATTCCTGGTATTGAAAATAAC
Source organism: Microcoleus sp. F10-B2 (assembly GCF_036704965.1). Lineage (NCBI taxonomy): Bacteria > Bacillati > Cyanobacteriota > Cyanophyceae > Oscillatoriales > Microcoleaceae > Microcoleus > Microcoleus sp. F10-B2. The sequence continues at coordinate 25,707 of NZ_JAUBTB010000011.1, forward strand.
AATTGCACGGGGACGTGCCAACTGTCAATTAACACAAACTTTGTGGGAGGATAAACTCTATGGGCTGGTTAAAAAGACTGTTTGGTTTAGAAAAACTAGAAAATCAAGAAACTGTTGACGCTCCTGCTTACCAAGCACCTGTAGCTCAAGCTCAATCTCAAGCTCAACCTGCTGCGAGCGCTCAGACAATTCCGCCGGAACGCATGGGATTGAATGGAGAATACGATCAAAGCGGTTTAGCTAAACGGGTGGCTCAGGCTTTCGATGCAAATCCTGATGTTGCGGATATTGACACTGTTTATGTCGCTCAACATGGCTCTACGGTGGTTCTCAAAGGAACAGTTCCCAGTCAGGAAATTGTCAACAGGTTGGTGACAATTGCTAAAGGTGTTAAGGGTGCAACTGGGGTGGAAACTAATCAAGTTTCTGTCGGCTAGCCCGACGGTTGTTGATAACGGTTAACGGTTAATTTTTACAGGACTTACGCATTCCGACGCCTAGAAACCTGGTTTTGTAGCGAGTCGGCGGGCGGGAACGAAATATTTTCATAAACAACCCGGTGGCTGATTCCCTATGCGTAAGTCCTATTTTCGCTGTTAACGGTTATAAGCTGTTGGGCATCTTGCGTTGTATTGACTGTAAAATTCAGATGGGCCGGGGCTTAGCAACCGCCCTGACGATTATGACGTTCTTAATTGCACTTTGCCCATGGGGTCGATTGCAACTTCTGTCTTCCTTCTTGCTTCTTCTATAACTATTTTTTTGACTGCTCTTGCTTTACGTAAAAAAATATGACCGGGGAAACATTACAACCTACTCGCGGAAAATTAGAAAGGACTATTGCCCAGGGAATTCAAGCTTTGTACCGCTCTCAACTCGGACACCAAACGAGTCAGGCGCTGTGCAATCTTTTCGATAACAAATTGATAATTGTGATCGAAAATGCGATTACTCAACCTGAAAAACTTCTGGCTCAGAACGGTCAGGAAGATTTGGCTTCGCAGGTGCGAGTACAACTAGAATCGGTACTAGAATTGCAACTGAAAGACTTAATCAAAGAGGTTTTGGGCGTGCGAGTGACTGATTTGCTCACCGATGCGACTTTGGAGACTGGCCGCACAGCAACGATCGCAATTTTGGAGTTTGCACCTAAAGTTCGCGATTCTAATTATAAGTCTAAAACTCAACCAAAAACGGCTGAAAGTTGAGGTGGTAGCGGATAATTGCTTCTAAATCCTTGATGTTAAAAGGTTTGGAAAGGTATGCAACGCACCCGGCTTCGAGAATCCGATCGCGGTCTTCTGCTTTTGCTAGTGCTGTGATAGCAACAATCGGAATATGTCTGATATCGGGATTTTGTTGGATGTGGCTTACTAATTCTATACCGTCTATATCTGGCAGGCAAATGTCTAGTACGATTAGGTCGGGATGTCGCTCGACTGCTGCTGAAAGAGCTGCGTACCCGTCAACTGCGCCCACGCATTCGCAGCCGAATAAATCGAGTATTTGTGTCAGAAGCTCTAAGTTGTCGTGATTGTCGTCTACCGCCAAAACTAAAGGACGGTTGTCAACCGCCTGTAGACCGCTATTGAATGACGAGGGTTCCAAGTTATTCTTCCAAGTAGGGTAGTTCATAAATGCCGATCGAATGTAGTTCGATCAAAAAAGTTTTCCCCGAGGCATTCCTCAAGTGGCGCTCCGGCACTTGAAACAGATTGGCTCGTATTTGTAGCTCTCACAGGGCTAGTCTTCTGTCTAGCTCGATTGTACAATATCCATGCAAGCTGGTGCACAGGCTGCACCAGTCGATCGATGGCATAGCATTTCCCTATTTTTACCTATCCCAGCGCAAATTACCAGCTTAAGCCCATACAGGTGCGTCAGCCTTGGTAACAAAACGGGATAAATACGAAAAATCTTATTAAGAAATAATGCTAGCTTAATTGCTTGCAAGAGTGGCGGGATATTTTGTAGGATACTATCAAAAGTAGACCCCGATGGTCTTAGGTGAATCTATCTCAAGGAAGATTAGAACGGAAACTTAATTTAAAAAAATTCCACCTGCTGAGAGATACTTGTTTGTCTGGTTTATACTTCAATCTTTTTAAGTAGTAATTATCGCAATTTTAGCAAGTAAAAATATCAGTTTTTACTTGGTTTAACCGATTTTAATTTAGGAGATTTTGATGACAATTACAATCAGAGACGACCTGACTTACATTTTGCTGAAAAAAATTGGCAGCGGCAACGGCAGCGGAGAGTCGGAAATTAGGAACGCAGTCGAGGAGTATGTCGGTAGAAAGGTGGCAGAAGCAGAATTGCTCGGTCATTTGGACTACCTCAACCAAAGGGAATTTATCAAAGCGGAGTTTAGTGGAGAGCCTTACGGAGGAGCTGAGTTATTGCCACCTTTAGTGGCATTTCAAGAAGCTGATTTAACAGAAAAAGGCCAGAAACTGTTACTGAAAATGGAGACGAATCCTCCCAAGTCTCTCCACCAAGAAGGGTCGGCAGTTCCTATAGCTTCTAAGGATATGCCGTTTTTGGAAAAAGTGATGCTAAAAGGTCACTTGGAGGATATTTTGGATGCCCGCGACATTACCGAATTAGTGTACCGCACAATGCGCGATGTGATGACAACAGAAGCTAGCGATCGCGTGGAATCTGAACTGCACAAAGAAGTTTTGCCTGCGGATGACAGAACCCTGCAACAAGAAATAGCAGACCTCTGGAAAGATACCAATCCGCTGGTGGGATTGCTCAGCCGGGTGCGTCAACCTTTGACAAGCGAATTTCAAAGGTGGTACCCGCCACGCGATCGATCTCGCGCAAGTCAATCCAAAATCTAAAATCTAAAATCCTCAAGCCCCCGAATTTATCTCGCGCAAGTCAATCCAAAATCTAAAATCTAAAATCTAAAATCGAATGACCGGCGAGCCTGCACCTTTGGGAATCGATGGCAATTTGTTTGCACGGAGGGTGGAACAAGAAGGCGCACTTCCCTCGGGAGTCAAACCGGAAACTGCGATCGCGGCTGTATTTTCTGCCACGAAGGATGAGTTGTCCCAGGAGCGAATTCAGGAAATAGCGGGCTTTTTGCCGGACAGAATTCGGGAAATTTGGGAGTAGGCTTAACCGGATTTTTCCTGGTATAAATACTTACAAGCCGGGTTGACGAACCAGCATTCTGCGCTTTTGAGCCAGAAGCTTTTCTCATCAACCCGGTTTCTGTATACCTCTTGTCTTGTAACTCTGCAATTGTTGTGTAGTGATGATTTGAGTCCAGATCGAACTCGCTCGGACTTGAGTCCTCGCTACTTGTTCGATCGCTCGTTTCTTGCCTTGTAATTGCTGTGAGAAACCCGGTTTCAAACCGAAATTGTGGGGAAACCAGAAACATCCTCAGAAACTGAGTTTGTCGCTCTCGGGTTGGTTCAAGCCCATAGATGCCACAAAAGTGTTGTAATCTATAATACATGGCGAGTTAACACCGTGGCTCGCAAAAATGCTGTTAACAGCCGTGGAGATCAAAAGGGATGGCCCGCACCAAAGTTAGACAAATGTCACGATCGACTCTAGAACAAGAGATTTTACTCAATCGAATTACCAATCGCATCCGCAACTCTCTAGAACTGCAAGAGATTTTGACGACAACTACCAGAGAAATCCGCAGTTTTTTAGCCAGCGATCGGGTAAAAGTTTATCGCTTTGAGGCAGACGCTAGCGGTGAGGTCATTGCTGAGTCCATCAACGGTGACAACTTGCCATCTCTTTTGGGTTTGCGCTTTCCAGCAAGCGACATTCCCAATAGTGCTCGCGAAATGTTTGTCAAAGCGCGGCAGCGAGTGATTGTAGATGTGGAATTAAAGCATCAAACAATTAATCGGTTAGATTGTCCCGAAACCGGCAAAGCTTTAGCAGTTGAAGATATTCGCTATTGTCCCGTAGACCCCTGTCACGCTGAATATCTGAAGGCTATGGGGACCCGTTCTTCTTTGACGGTGCCGATTTTGCATCAAAATCAGCTTTGGGGGCTGTTGGTGTGTCACCACAGCCAACCGAAACGGTTTAGCGATCGAGAATTGAAAATGGTGCAGTTGCTTGTGGATCAACTTTCAATTGCGATCGCCCAATCTTTTCTACTCAGTCAAGCTAGACAGCAAGCGCGCGACGAAGCCGTGATCAACCAAATTACCAGTTTGCTGCATTCTCCTCTGGAACTAAACGAAATTCGGAAAGCAGTTCTGGAACAAACAGTCAAGCATTTGCATGGTTCGGGAGGGCGACTGTACATTGCAGCCGAGTTTGGCGATCGGCCGGCTTTACTTTATACCTGCGGTCAGCAGCCCCCGGAGATCGACCTTGAACTCAGCCCGTTTTGGCAGCAAATCATGGGGTTTGCCAACCAAGGCGATCGAGCAAAAAGTGCCGATCGTAGCAGCCAATTAGGTACTTTTCAAAATCTATATTCCCAGCATTACACTTCATTTGACACAAATATTTCCAGTTTAATAGTACCCCGCTTGTACGCGATTTCTGATATTTCTCAAGAACCTCAACTCAAATCTGTATCTGCCAATTTTTTCGCAGCCTCGATTCGATCGTTTTTAGCAGTACCGCTGCAATACGGCCAACAGTGCATCGGCTGTCTCACCGTTTTTCGCAGCCCGATAGAAACCGAAATTTTGTGGGCGGGTCCTTGCACTTCCGACGCCCGGAACGATCGTCCCCGAAAGTCTTTTGCAGCTTGGAAAGAAATCAAAACCGGCGAAGCTCTCAATTGGAGCAGCGAGGAACAGAAGCTAGCAAAATCTTTAGGAACTCACCTGTACATGGCTGCAATGCAGAGGCGCGTCGAGGCGATGATCAGACATCAAGCTTCTCACGACCAATTAACCGGTTTACCTAATAGATTGCTGTTTAATGAAAGGCTGTCTTTAGCTTTAGCTACCGCGCACCAAAACGCAGAAATGCTGGCGGTGATTTTTCTAGATTTGGATAGATTTAAAAATGTTAATGATACTCTCGGCCACCCCGTGGGCGATTTGTTGCTGCAAGCTGTATCTCAGCGTTTGACTAGCTGTTTGCGCGTGGGGGATTCGATTGCCCGTTGGGGCGGGGATGAATTTACTGTGCTGCTGTACAACCTCAACAGCCGTGAGGAAGCAACTAAGATTTGCCAGCTAATTATCCAGAGTTTAAGCAGTCCTTTTGATTTTGAAGGTCTGGAACTTTATACCAAAGCTAGCTTGGGAATTGCTTTGGCTCCTTACGACGGAGAAGATGCAGAAACGTTGCTGAAAAATGCTGATGCTGCAATGTACAAAGCTAAACAGAAAGGTCGCAATAATTATCAGTTTTACACGCGGGCGATCGGCAGTAAAGTCTCCGAGGATCTTAACTTAGAAAATCATCTTTACAAAGCTCTGAAAAAATCCGAGTTTGTGCTGCACTATCAACCGCAAATAAACTTAAAGACTGGCAAAATAGTCGGCATGGAAGCTCTGATTCGCTGGCAGCATCCCGAGCGCGGTTTGATTTCTCCCGATCGCTTTATTCCCTTAGCTGAGGAAACAGGATTCATCTGCGAAATTGACGAATGGGTGATGCGGACTGCTTGCTTGCAAAATCGAGCGTGGCAGTTACTGGGATTGCCGCCGATGCGGATAGCTGTGAATTTATCAGCCCGCCAGTTTCTGCAAGCTAACACGGTAAAAACCATCGCTGCAATATTGTCAGAAACCGAATTAAATCCCGAGTATTTAGAAATAGAAATTACCGAGAGCATTGCCATGACAGATGTGAATTTTACGGTGTCGGTATTGCAGCAGTTGCAGCAATTGGGAATTCAAATTTCTCTGGACGATTTTGGCACCGGTTATTCTTCGCTTTGGTCTCTGAAAAACTTTCCGCTCAATAATTTAAAAATAGACAAATCCTTTGTGGCCGATTTGGTGAACGGCAGCAGCGGTGCTACTATTGTGAAAGTGGCGATCGCCTTGGGACAGGGCCTGAATTTACAGGTGATTGCTGAGGGAGTAGAAACAGCAGAACAGTTGGCATTTTTGCAGTCGCTTCAGTGCGATATGGGTCAGGGTTACTTCTTTAGCAAACCAATACCCGCGGCTGCCGTAACTCAATTGTACCTAGAAAATCGAACGGGCAACAAAAAAAACCTTCTATTTTGAGCGGTATCTTTAGGGACAAAGCTTTCGCCGTTTCCGGCGCGGGAGTAGGACACGGCATTGCCGTTTCCCTACGGCTGGCTTTTAATAATTGGTATAAGATTGAGGACTAAAGTCATCATCAAAATAGGAAGAGTTTAGTCCTCAGTACAAACACCTTGATTAGGGATAATTAACCTGATTCGATCTTATATCGTTTGCGGTTGCATCGGAATGATAGTTCGGACACGGCGAGTGCCTTAGTCCCTACCACAATTAATTGTAGGGACTAAGGCACTCGCCGTGTCCTGACTGTGGGTAATATTAATTCTGATGCTACCGGAGTTGATATTACTGCCAAACAAACACTTTCGCTTCGTATTCCGGCAAGTCAATTATAATGTTGTCATCGCCGGATTCCACATCATAATTGCCCGTCCATTCGTGCCAAGTTCCGTTTGCCGGAAAGTGCGGAACGCTATAACCTGCCAGATAATTTTCCGACCAATTCACCACTACTACAACTCTCGAACCTTCATCGTTCCAGCGAGTGTAAGCAAAAACTTTCGAGTCGGGGTCTTCGTGGAAAAACTCGATGTTTTCTGTGTAAAGTGCTTGGTTATTTTTGCGCAGGTGAATCAAGCCTTTGTAGTATTCCCACAAACCTTTATTCAGGTCATTTCCTAGCAGCGTCCAGTCAATTTTAGCTTGCTCAATTGTTTTGGCTTTGTATTCGCCAAATTCTTCGCCCATCCAAATCAGCGGCACGCCAACTGCTGTCATTAATACCACCGTTCCCAACTTCGCCCGCTTGAATGCGGCTTCATCCAAAATCCCGCGCGAACCCAATTCGGCAAAAACGCGATCGTGGTCGTGATTGCTCAGATAATTGACTACATTGGTAGCACCCAAGTAACCTTGCCGCTTGCAGTCGATTACCTCTTTGAGCCGTTCTAAATCAAAATTGTCGCCGCAGAGTTGTGGAATTATGCAGTGATAGAAACTGTCGTGCCAGCAGCCGTCCATCGGCCCGTCTAGATTCGTGATGCTGGGATCGTCGGGAATGTATTCGGCAACGGTGTAAAACGGTTTGGGGCCGGCAACACTTTTGGCTTCTTGAACTATCCAGTGCATGAAATCGTAGTTAGCAATTTGTCGCGCCGCGTCGAAACGAATGCCGTCGAGATGATATTCTTGAACCCAATAGCGGACTGTCTCGCCAATAAATTTGCGCGCCGGATATGTTCCTAAGTTTTCGTCGTAGAATTCGTAGTTAAATTCCGGGCCCCAATTGTTATCTGGATCGCGCGGGGCGTGGTGATACCAATAATCGTGATCGATTTGAGTGAGGGGGCTCGATGATTCCGAGTGGTTGTAAATCCCGTCGATGATGACGCGAATGCCGCGCCCGTGACACTCGTCTATCAGGTTTTTGAGTTCTTCTGTGGTTCCGTAGCTGGACTCGGTAGCGAAGAAATAGCGGGGGTTGTAGCCCCAACTGTAGTCGCCCGGGTATTCTTTGAGGGGCATGAGTTCGATCGCGTTGATGCCGAGTTCGACTAGGTAATCGAGTTTTTCAATGACGTGCTCGTACTTGCCGCGGGCGAGGGGATCGGCTTCGCCGCCGGAAAAGTCGGCAACGTGCATTTCGTAAATCACTAATTCCCGATCGGCCGGTAGAGGTTTGTCGTCGTGTTTCCAGACGTAGGTATCGACAATGCGATCGCCCTCTTTGATCCGAACCACGGCGTTTTGAGTGGGATTGTCGATGTCAGTCGCGTAGGGATCGACCACATCTACCCACTGATCCGCTTCCAGAAACCAGCTTTTCGACTGAACGCGAAATTTGTATTGATAAACGCCATCCTCCAACTCAACTCGCGTGCGAAAATAACCTTCTTCGTCCTTTTCCATCGGGATCTCTTCCCAATTAGAAAAAGAGCCAATCAAGGCAGCTCCTTTGTTGTAAGGAGCAAATAACTTGAATTCAATTGGAGCGGTCATAATACCTCTTTCTAAAATATTTCAGTAGCAGTTGATACTTTTAATCTCCCAAATTTAAGCGAACTCAGGCATCACTCCGCAGATATAATTTTTTTAACGCTTAACTATTCCTAAAAGTATGGTAATCTTGTCACGGTCAGCGCATTTTTTGAATTGACATAGCGCAATATCGGCAGTGCGAGCGAAATTTATCTAACTTGCGATGCTCAACCCTAAGTATTAGTAGCATGAGATGTTTTTTAGCATCTATCTTAAGGTTAATTTACTTATAAAAATCTTATTTAAAATATCTGCACTGGGATAGATGCGGATTTAAACTATAGCTTTTTTAAACCGAAAACACTTCGCCAACTGGTGCGCAGTGCGCACCCTACTTTTTCGGCAAAAATTAGTCAGCCCGTGGCAGTACGCACCCTACTTTTTCGGCTGTAAGGTGCGCATTGCGCACCCTACTTTTAACTTGATTTTGCCTGATGATAACGCTTCATCCAACCAAGCCAGAACGCAGGGCGAGAACGGCTGCCTGAGTGCGGTCATCAGCGCACAGCTTGTTCAAAATATTGCGGACGTGAGTCTTGACTGTACCGACAGTAATGTAAAGCTTTTCGGCTATTGCAGCATTGCTGTAACCCTGGACGATCAGTTCTAAAACCTCTAATTCCCGTTCGGTTAAAGGGTAAGTCTCAATGATGTGACTGAACTCGGGTTCGGCAGCCTTAATTGTGACTCTTTTGCCCTCAGCCTTCGGTTCTTCCGGTGCAGGTTCCTTAGTGCGAGCTTGTTTCAGGACGATGCGGGCGATCGCCGGATCGATCCAAGAGTTACCTTCGTGAGTTACTTTTACTACATCTAATAACTGATCGAAGCTAATATCTTTCATGCAGTAAGAGTCAGCTCCGGCGGCAAAAGCTGCCAGAACTTCTTCTTCATTGTCCTGAAAAGTCAGGATCAAAATTTTTGTATCTGGATCTGACTCCGCTACCGATTTTTTGAACTTTTGTGTAAGTTCAATGCCATCAAAATCCGGCAAGCCAATGTCTACAATTGCCACGTCAGGTTTTGAAGACTGAAGCAGTTTCAATCCGTCTGTAGCGTTAGCTGCATCGCCGACAACTTCTATCGTGTCACGCTGTTGTAAAGCTGTGCGGATGCCGACTCTTGTCAAGTCATGGTCTTCTATCAAAGCAACGCGAATTTTACTCATCTTTCTTCCAATAGTCCGCTAAACTTTTAAAATATCGTCAACTGACTCAGCTAAACTGAGTAAATTTGAGAATGTGTCCTGATTTATGGTTTTACAGGCTGCACATCATTTTTAAGCATACTCATGCAGCCGCCAAGAATGCAAGTTAATTTTTAAGTTATTTTGCGGCGATGCCTGCACGCTCCTTCCTCGGGACAGGTAAGCTCTGAATGTTTTAACAGTTTAACTGAATTATCTCATTGTCCGCCCCTTGATAGAGGTAAAGATACCACTACCCGGATAAATTTAAAGTATAAAAAATTTTGATGCACTTGGGCCGTCAAAATAAATAAAGCTAGCAGCACGAGTCTTTAGCCGGTGTTAGGGCTCAAGTTCACTGCTTATTTATAAAACCTGTTATGACTCAGTATCACGGCAATAACTCTTTTCGCTCGGACTTTTCCGATGCGGAAATATTACACAAAGTATCTGAAATAACATCCCCCCAACCGCAAGTTTGCGACCGCGAAACTCAGGACGATCGCCTGTCGTCGGCAACTCCTGACATAATTTGGAAAGCCTATCCCGACGGCTGGGTGACTTATTTAGGTCAGCGCTGGGAGGAATACACGGGGGTACCAGCAGCAGCAGCTTTGGGTTTCGGATATCTGGCGCAGGTTCATCCAGAAGACCGTCCTCGTCTGTTGGCGAGGTCGCGCACTTGTGAGTTCCCGCCACCAAGTTACGAAATTATATTTCGTCTGCGGACGCGAGAGGGCACTTACCGCTGGAATCTGGCCAGAGGAACGCCGGCTAATCCAGACAGTCAGGAAGTTTTGGAGTGGGTGGGAACTTACACAGATATGGACGCGATCGCAAAAACTCAAACCGATCCCCAAGCAGAACTAGAATTTTGGCCGCATCAAGGGCGCTCGGAAGCCAACTTCAGAGCAGAAAATGTGTGCGAAGCCGGGACGGTAAGGGACGCGGGGCGGGATTATTTGCACGCGCTCGAGCGATTTACAAATCTGTTGAGCCAGCGCGCGGGTAACTTGTGCCAGTTGTTGCAAGCTATCGCGGACGCGACTGTAGAGGCGATCGCCGGAGCGGAATTTTGCCTGGTTGCTCTCCTGGAGTGCGATTGCAGCGGCCTCAAACTCACCGCTGTCGGGGGCTCGGAAAACTTTAGTGGGGGCAAAACCCCGCACGTGCAAAACAAGCTGCTGTGGGAAGCATTTGCGACGGGAGAGTCTGTACTGTGGCGGTCGGAGCACCACACAGGCTTGCTGCCGGCGGCGGCCTGTGCAGCGGCGATCGAGTCGGAGGAAACCGGGCGTTTGGGCGTGTTGGCGATCGGCAACGGGAAAGACAGCACGGCGATTGACGGGGAAACTCAGCAACTGCTGGCGGTTATGGGGAAACAAGCTGCGATGGCGATTAACAGCGCGCGGGCGATCGAAATATTAAAAAAGCAGGAACAGCTTTTAGACTTGCAAAACGAGCTGCTAATTCGCCAGCAGGAAGAACTGGAAAATCAGGGCCGGCGCATTCAACAGCAAAAATTGCAACTGCTAGAAGCAGCCAAGTTAAAATCGCAATTTTTGGGCACCATCTCCCACGAATTGCGAACTCCCATGAATTCGATTATTGGCTTTTCCCAAGTGCTGCTGCGCCAGCACAAACAACTGCTGAGCGCGCAGCAAACAGAGATGGTGGGGCGCATTTTACATAACGGCAAAAACCTGCTACTGCTGATTAACGATATCCTCGACCTCTCCAAAATCGAGAGTGGCCGCACAGAACTAGAAACTGAAGAATTTGATTTAGCGCATTTAGTAATGGATGTCGCCATGCAATTTGGAAATCAAGCCACCGAAAAGAATGTGGCAATGTCCGTCAGCGTGTGCTTGCAGAATCAGTTTACAGTTAATGACAAGTTGCGCCTGCGGCAAGTGTTGGTCAATCTCATTTCCAACGCGGTTAAATTCACCCATCAGGGCAGCATTTGCATTCAGGTGCGGGAATTAAATTGCGATCGGCTAATTATCACCGTTCAGGATACAGGAATCGGCATCTGTGAAACCGATATTCCCCACATTTTCGACAAATTCCATCAAGCCGACCAAAGCACAACCCGCCAATATCCAGGTACCGGTTTAGGACTAGCCATTAGTGCCTCTTTAGTCAAAATGATGTACGGCAAAATTACGGTCGAAAGTCAACCCAAAAAAGGTTCGACATTTCGGATAGAATTTTTGCGAAATATTAAGCCTAATAAACTCCTGTCCTGACCGCAAACATTTTTTTATCTATTTTTAGATATAAAATAAGGGAATAAAACAGATATGATAACAATTCTTTTTTCACTCTACCAAACACTAAATAATCAACAGAATTAATATCGATTCCGGTTCAAGCAGAAGGATTTTTTACTCTTGAATGTGAGCCAAAAAACAGAAAATTGTGCTTGTATTTGGTGGCATATTGAAGGAGAATTAGACAAAAAAATGGTTTGACTCCCGAATTATAGCGGTAAGATGCGCCGAAGAGAACCCTACATATACAGGAGTCAACCAAAAAAAGGTTTAAGCTGCGAATAATAGCGATAAGTTACGAAATTTAGTCCGCAGAGGCGGACTTTGTTTGAGTCCATGCAGCGGTTTGAAGCGCCGAGTTTTATCTAAAGACTAGAAGTTTTCCCTACTTGAGCCTGATTAGCAATTGGTTTAACATCGGTGTAGCCCATATTGTTAGCTACGTCGCGCAGTACCGAAATTTGCTGTTCAAAATCAAGACCTTCAATTTGACCTAAAACGCCATTAACAGCCTCAGTTGCCTCATATCCTTCGGGGATATCGACAATTTTTTTTCCCATACCAACAGCCCAAGCATACCAAACCAACAACTGATTGTTAGCAGTTAAAGCTCCGTAAGCGTGAGAATACGGGGTGTCGTCGCGGTTGACAATACCTCGCATTATATTCAATTGTTCGTCGTGGGAAAGGTTGTAAAAATCATCTAGCAGCACGGGAGCTAATTGTGGTTCGGCGGCGGCGGGAGCGGCCGGTGTAATTGACTCTCCCATTTTTTCATAAACAAAGTAGAGCAGCGCCAGTTTTTCATCTGTACCCAACCCGTTGATTGTCTGAACCATGTTTTGAGTGTCGTTGGAGAGAGAGTGGGGATTCGTCGCGGCGGGTGAGTTCATAAATAAAGTTCCTTAAAAATGCTTCCAGAATATATAAATATCAACATTTGTAAGTACAAGTCACCCTCCCCGAGAGGTAATACGATTTTAGATTTTAAATTTTAGATTTTAGATTAAAGAATTGGGAATGACAGATGATGTATGGGTTTGGAGCTTGCATATAGTTGCGTTAGTTTCGGAAAGTCGCGTAATGTTGACCAGCCACATTAGAATAAATCAGCCTTGAGATAGAAGCCGGCGATACATCTAGGGGTAGATGAAAAAGCAACGGAATTGAATAACAATAAATAAGTGAATTGTTAAATAAAACTAGAAAGGAGTCGGCGATGTCTGAAATAAATACAGAATCAAATAACGAGCAAACATTTGACGCTCAGCAGATAACTGAAAGCGTGGAAGCGGGAGAACAAAAGTTGCCGACGGTTGATGTATCCGCCGATTACGAAGCTTCAAAAGAATTTAGTGTTAGTGAAATCGATCGCACGGCTGCCGGTGCCCAAGCTGCTGCCACCGCAACAGCACCTAAATTTAATGTTCCCAGTCCTAAAGAGATCGCAAAGCCTGCAGATTCCAGCGGCAATCCCAAGGATTATCGTTCGATGGCTCAGGAAGTTAATCCCGCAGGTACACCTGGCAATGTTACCGACGATTTGATGGAGAAAGCGCTCGATCTTGGTACTCCCGGCAGTTAATTTAGCAATTCTCCACCCTCGATGCACAACCTCTATATTGTAGGGTGCTGATGGCGCGTCTTATTCCTATAATTGGCGCGTCAAACCACTTTTTGGCACGATCCCTGAATTCTCAATTGATTGCACGATAAGCTGCAATACCGTAGGGACACAACATTGTTATGTCCTTAAAGGCTGCAATACTTAAAGGGTTAATTTTAAGTCTCCCTAATTGCTTAATTTTAAGTCGATCGCCCGACAAATTTTGCCGACAGTGCGATCGCCCAAAATTTCAATTACTAAATCCACGCCATCGCCGCCCTCCACCATCGACTTAATAAATAACTCGGGATGCAGCGCTTTCCAAAAATATTCGACAAACCGATTAATTTCGGCCTCTGTCATTCCCGACTTTCCTGCGGCCATCATTTCTCGTTCCGCCTGATTGCGCCAAACTTGAGAAATGCGATAATCTTGGGGATACAAAACCATCAACCGATCTAATCGTTTCCACAGCGGCAGATAGTCGTGCAGTTTCGCATTCATATCGCGCGCAAACTGACAGTCGCCCTCTGTGGAAATCGGAAACGGTGCACCCGCCAAAAACTCGTTTAATTTGGCATCAACTACCGGATTCACGCCGACAAACCAACCTTCAAAAAGTACAATATCTGCACCGGAAATAATTTCGGGTTGACTTCTATCTCCTGCACCTCCCCAGGCTGATTTGTCAAACCTGGGAATTTCTATATTTTTATTAATTAAATCCGGTTTGATGGCATCAGATTTGGGATTGTCAACTGCTGCTAAATTGTGAGTTAGAGAACCGCGCAACTTGTCTAAAACTGCTATTCCTAAATCAATATCGTGAGTGCCGGGGGGGCCGCGCCAAATTAAACGCGGGTCTGCTTTTTGGAGTTTTTGGCGATCGGCATAAGTCTTATAAATATCGTCTAAAGAAAGGCTGACAGTAGAATATCCCAATTTTCCCAGAATCAGCCTCAAAATTTGGCATAAAGTAGTTTTTCCCGTTCCTTGCCCTCCTAAAATTCCTTGAATTAGAGGACGGTTTAAACTTTGTTTTGCAGTCGATAATTGCATTGCCAGCGGCAGCCAAAGATTCCACAAAGTTTCCAGAAAAACAGTTGACTTTAGAGGGAAAGTATGCAGTTCGCCAACAAGAGAAAAGAATAAATCCGTTTTGCAGCGGACAACATCGGCTACAGTGTCAGGAGTAATGCCAAAAGCGCGCGTAAGCGTTGCCCTCGAAGAGGATCGCGCATCATCCGCAAGTTCCCAAAAAGCCAGGTGCTCGAAGTCGGGAGCGATCGGGCGATCGCCCGCTTGCCACCGGTGTAAAATTTCAACAGGGGTTACAGTCGATCGATCCATATTCTCAAAACTCTCTATGCGGGGGCGGGTTTTGTACAAATACTATCTGCAACCGACACATATTTGACCCTAAACCCGCCGCTACAAGCCCCTATAATCCCCTACAAGCGACTAATAACTAAGGACTAATTACCACTTGAGCAAATTAAATTCTTCCATGTCTACGGTATTGCGGTTGCGGTAAATTGCCAAAACAATCGCCAAACCCACCGCTGCTTCAGCAGCCGCTACTGTAACTACAAACACCGTAAATACTTGACCTTTAATCTGTACGGGGTCAAGATAGTTAGAAAAACCCATCAGGTTGAGATTGACTGCATTCAGCATCAACTCGATCGACATCAACACTCGCACTGCATTTCGGCTGGTAATTAAACCGTAAATGCCAATACAGAACAGTGCAGCAGCTAATAACAGGAAATACTGGAGTTGCAGTTGCATAAATTTTTTGAGTTTCTCTCAGTCAAAATTACTACAAAACAGGCAGATAGAGGAATTACCAACAGAAACCAGGTTTTTCGCCTGAGGTGCGCACTGCGCACCCTACGGTTACTGCTGTTACTTGGTGTCGGGTGAAGAAACATCACCTGCAGAAACCAATTCCCGCGGCCGTTCTGGCAAACTCAAAGCGGGTGTTTCTGATAGCTTCTTTGACAGTTCATCAGGGAAGAAATCGCGGCGTGCCAAGACAATTGCCCCTACCATTGCCATCAACAAAAACACTGATGCTAACTCGAAAGGCAACAAAAAGTCGGTAAAGAAATGTTTGGCGATCGTCACGATCGAACTTTCTGCAGGTGCTCCCGCAGTCGCCACAATAGCCCAAGGAGTAGACACCACCATCGTACCCAAAAGCCCAAATAAACCAGCACAAACCAGTGCAGTTGCTCCTTGGCGCACCCAAGCGTTGGGAATTGTGCGGAAGTCTTCTCGTTTGTTTACTAGCATGATGGCAAACAAAATCAAGACGTTAACAGCACCAACATAAATCAACACCTGCGCTGCAGCGACAAAATCAGCATTCAGCAACAGGTACATACCCGCAATGCTGGTAAATACGCCGCACAGCAAAAATGCTGAGTAAACGATATTGGAGAACAGCACTACTCCTAATGCTCCTCCAATCATCATTAGGGACAGTATGCCAAATGAAACAATTTGAACGCCTTCGGCTAGATTCACAATTTTTAATCCTTTGTTAGTTGCTAATTGGTAATTGGCCAAACAGGGCGTGGGGCATTGACCAAACAGGGCATTGGGCATTTGTTATTTGTTATTTGTTATTAGTGGAAAAACTACTAACAAGTAACCACTAACCACTAACTATTCCCCATGCCCTGTTTGCCCCATGCCCTGTTTGCCCCATGCCCCATTACTTACTTTTCGATAATTTCCTCTGGACGGAGACCGGCGCGGCGATCGGTGTAGGAAACTTCATGAGGGTCGATCGCACCTTTCGGCAAATAAGCGAATTCCCGCATCGGTGTCACCATCGGGTCATCTGTAACCTTGTAGGGCAAACGTCCCAGGGCCACGTTGTCAAAATTCAATTCGTGGCGTTCGTAGGCGGCTAACTCGTATTCTTCTGTCATGGACAAACAATTAGTCGGACAATATTCTACGCAGTTGCCGCAGAAGATACAAACACCGAAATCGATACTGTAGTGCTTGAGTTGTTTCTTCTTACTGTCTTTGTTAAATTCCCAATCCACTACAGGTAAGTTGATCGGGCATACCCGAACGCAAACTTCGCAGGAGATGCACTTGTCAAATTCAAAGTGAATTCTGCCCCGGAAACGTTCCGAAGGAATTAATTTTTCGTAAGGATACTGCACCGTAATCGGCCGGCGTCTCATGTGGTCAAAAGTAACAGATAGCCCTTGACCGATATACTTAGCAGCTTGAAAACTTTCTTTGGCGTATTCGCCTACTTGATTGAGGAATTTTAGCATCGTGTTCTCTCTCTGTACTTGAGTTTTTGGTAATTGCTAATTGATAATAGGTAATGAGAGTTGACAGCTATTTTTTTTATTCCGGTAGGGACAAGGCAATGCCGTGTCCCTACAGCCATCTGCTGTATTTCATCCGCTTGAAAACTGCTATATTACCCTTTACCTATTATCAATTAACCGCCAAAAGCAAAAGGAAAGGCAAGCTTCAAAGCTGCGGTCAATAGCAAATTAACTAAAGCAACGGGCAGCAAAAACTTCCATCCCAAATCTAGCAATTGGTCGATCCGAACTCGCGGCAGAGTCCAGCGGAGCAGAACTGCCAGAAACAGGAAAAAGTAGGCTTTCAGCATGGTCATCGTAATGCCCAGCGTGCCGGTAATTACCTGCAACCAAGGAGTCGTCTCGCTCAATCCCAAGGCATTTGTCAGCACTCCGACAGGAATCGGGCATTCCCAGCCGCCGAGGTACAAAACTGCTACTAGCAGGCAAGAAAGGACGAGGTTAACGTAGGAAGCGATGTAGTACAAAGCAAATTTCATGCCTGTGTACTCAGTCTGATATCCTGCTACCAATTCTTCTTCTGCTTCCGGGAGGTCAAAGGGCAACCGTTCGCATTCTGCTAGTGCTGCAATCCAGAAAATCAGGAAACCTGCGGGTTGCCGCCAGATATTCCAGCCGAGAATGCCGTAGCCGGCTTGCTGGTGTACGATGTCGATCGTACTGAGGCTGTTGGACATCATCACAACTGCCAATACTGCCAAAGCTAGGGGAATTTCGTAGCTGAGGGATTGAGCAGCGGCCCTGAGTCCCCCGAGGAGGGCGTATTTGTTGTTAGAAGCATAGCCCGACATCAGCAAGCCGATCGGCTGAATGCTAGAAAGAGCAATCCACAGAAATATCGCTGTCCCGATATCGGCGATCAGCATATGCTCTCCGAAGGGCACGATTAAGTAGGACAGAAAAACTGGAATCACCACAATTACCGGGCCTAAGGTGAACAGCAGCGCGTCAGCTTTAGCCGGCACAATGTCTTCTTTGAATACCAACTTCAGCCCGTCGGCAACGGGTGCTAGGACTCCCAGAGGGCCAATAAATTCCGGGCCTATCCGCTGTTGAGCGGCGGCGGAAATTTTCCGTTCCAGCCAGACGCTAGTGAGTACCCCGAAAACGGCAGCGACAATCATCAGCAACATCGGCAGCGGTAGCCAAAGCACTTGGGCGATGTCCGCCGGTAAGCCCAAATTCATGAGGGCTTCTACGAAACTTCCTTGTAAGTCAATTCCTGGGTTCATTTGTCCAGCTTTTGAGCGATCAGCATATAATTTTTCACCCGTCCTTTGTAGGAGTAGGCTTAGAAATCGGGGTCTTTGTAAAGATTTTTAATGCTTTACCGCCTAATAGTATATCGCCCGACAGGCTCCAAGAACGCACAGACAGGGTGAAGTTCTAATTATATGAGCCCGCAGCGTAGCTAATAGGTTGGTAATTTATGGTTGACTGTTGACTGTTGACTGTTGGCTGTTGACTGTTGGCTGTTGACTGACTACCCGTGGTTGTTTAGTCCTAGACGCATAAATACCAAAGAAACCGGGTTTTTATGCGTTTCTGCGTGCTGTAACGAAGTTTTCTCGCAAAAACCCGGTTTCTGACTACCCGTGCGTCCAGGGACATATAGCCCAAACAAAAGGGCCCAGAGTTAACTCTGGGCCCTTTTAATGCTTTAAAGTAACTTTCAAATGGCTAAAACCATTGATTTTACGTTACTTTTTTTATGGAACTGGGCAGAATCGAACTGCCGTCCAAAGCGGGTATTTACCTTCCGATCGTTCACAGGTTTATCCCTTCTAATCCTCAGGGCGGGAACCATCTTTATCCCAAATGGGGGGATTTTCTAGTGATTGCTTTCCTAGCTAGCCGACTAGAAACGTTTAGCTAGGGCATCCGTTGGGGGTTGTTCTGCTACCGTTAACGGAGTTAGGTGGCAGACGCTCTAAACTGGGCTTAAGAAGTTTTTAGGCTACAGCAACAGTTTTGTTTACACGAGCGAAAGGAACGATGTTGTTCGCATTTACTTTTTTGTTTGAGCCGGTATTAGCGAGAGGAGACTCACTCTCGACCTGCATCACGGAGCAGCTTTCGCCACCCTGTCGAAACCATTACAGCCCCTCGTGCGTTCTTTAATCATAGACAATATTTCGTGTTGCGTCAACTAGATTTGAGATTTGAGATTTTGGATTGGGGATTGGGGATTAAAGAAACCGGGTTTTTTGCGGTTAATGCCGGCTGTAACGAAAGTATCTGGCAAAAAAACCCGGTTTCTGACCACCCGTGCGTAATTCCTAATTAATGCAAGTTCTCGTCCCAGACGCCGATATAAATCCGATCGTCAAGTCGATTTGAGATTTTGGATTTGAGATTTTCGATTGGGGATTAAACGGAACTTACCCCTGCAGGGGGTAGTTTCGGTGGCTGTATTCTTTGAGCCGTATTCGTTTTAGCTATTTGGCAGTTCCAATTTTGTAGCCATGTATTTAAGATTTTCTTAATATTTATAACCAAAGTATTGCTGTATCATAAAATTAACTCAAACCCGCTCCACATAAGGGTTGTAAAAAGTTGTAGTCATGTACTTGATTTTCCCGCTCCAGGAAAGTCTTGCCCTGTAATGGTTTCAGAAGAAATGAATCTTATGTGCGGGGTAAGTTCCGATTAAAGAAACCGGGTTTTTGGCGGTTAATGCCGGCTGTAACGAAGTATCTGGCAAAAAAACCCGGTTTCTGACCACCCGTGCGTAATTTCTAATTAATGCAAGTTCTCGTCCCAGACGCCGATGTAAATCCGATCGCGCTCATTGCGTTCGATCGTCCCTTCAAGCGAACCTTTCCTAAACGTAAACCGATTAGTCCGGCGCTGCTGCACGTCGCGCAAGCCTTGCAAAATCTCCCGGTTGGCGCCGCCCACCATCCCGTTTAAGGCGGTTCGCACTACCAAATCGTCCACCGACTGGGCAAAAGAACCCTCTGTTTGTACTAGCTGGTCCGAATCGCGATCGTAAATGTAGCCGAGAGTAATCCGGTTCGGCAATATTTCATAAAGTGCGGTGCGAGTATTCGGCCAATAGCCCCGGGCTTGAGAGTCAGTCGGTTCTCCCAATTGGGATAAAATCTGACTTTCCGGCGTACCAACCGCAAATCCGGGGATTGTGGGAGTCTTCTGATAATTGGTTCCCGGTTCTTCGCTGGGTGCGGGCGATCGATCTGGCGGCAACTCTTTGTCAACAAGTTTTTCTGTTGGTGTGGGTTCGGCAGCCTCGGGAGTTGGCGCGGGAGTTGGAGTTTCCGCAGCCGGCGCTGGAGTTTCCGCAGCGGGCGGGGGATTTTCAGCAGCCGGCGGCGGATTTTCAGCAGCGGGCGCTGGAGTTTCCGCAGCAGGCGGCGGAGTTTCTCTGGGAGTCGGGGCTGGCGTTGGTGTCGGCGCGGGAATTGGTGCGGGGTTCACGCGCGCGTCTGGATCTGGGGGGGTCGAAGTGCGATCGTCCTTGGCCACCGGTGCGGGTTCCGAAGACGGCCGGTTGAGGAAAACTCTAGCAATACCGACCAAACCTGCAACAATAAGTGCGATCGCCACCAATCCCAAAATCCACCAAAGCTTGCGGTTGTTGTCCCCAGAAGACACCACAGCAGGAACTGTTCTGGAACCTGCAGGCGACTGAGGCCCGTGTCCCGGAATCACCGCCACCGTCGGCCCGGTGTCCGGCGACGCAGCACCGCCCTGTTGGTGCAGCAGGGACAGCCACTCATCGACGCTAGCAGGGCGATTTTGAGCTTCTACCGTCATCCCCCGCATCACCGCTTGGCTGACAGCCGCACTTAGCTGAGGCTGCAAGTCGCGGGGTGAAGGCATCGGTTGGCTGGTACGCAACAAAATTGCAGCCACCGGCACTTGTCCTGTGAGCAAAGTATAAAGCGTCGCCGCCAGACCGTAAACATCTGTTGCGGGCGTATATTTTCCTTGGGCAAAATACTGTTCTGGGGGCGCGTAGCCGTCGGACACCATATTAGTGTGAGATTGAGTTGCACCCAGAGTAAACTCGCGGGCAATGCCAAAGTCAATCAGCACGACTTCCTGAGTACCTTGGCGCAAAAGAATGTTTTGCGGTTTGACATCTCGGTGCAGCAAGCCCTTTTGATGAACAACTTTTAAAGCAGCGCCAATTTGAGTGATGTAGAGAATAGCGAGTTCTTCTGGCAGCGGTCGATTTGGCAGCACCACATCGCCCAAATTCTGACCGGCTATGTAGTCCATCACCATGTAAGGTTGCCCGTCTTCCACAAAGAAATCGCTGACGCGGACAATATTCGGATGGACGCAGGAAGCCAACCGCCTCGCTTCGTCTTGAAACTTGCGATCGAACTCAGCAAAATTGGGTTGCTGGCGCAGAGATTCGTTGAGGGTTTTAATGACTACAGGCTGTCCTAAATAGCGGTGATTTGCCCTGAAAGTAATCCCAAAGCCGCCGCGTCCCAGTTCTTGTTCGAGGGTGTACTTTCCACCCTGTAAAGTTTTGCCGATTAACGCATCCATATGTCCAGGCGATCGCGTACCAGATAATATCGCTGATTATGGCACGTCTAGTGGGCCAAGTTACCAGTCTAAATGGCGATCGAGAAGTGCGATCGGCGTTGCCATTCCTTCCCGAATTGATTCCCGCATCCCCGGCACTGAGAGAAGATACTGTGTTTCCTGAACATATGCGGAGTCAGATTCAGATAATAACACTGCATTGCTAGTCTGTCCGGCGATCGCGATCGGTTGGTGCGACTCACTCACCGAATCGATCAACTGCTGCAAATGCTGTTGAGCTTCTTTGATTGGGATCATAATTTTCCACTTGTCTAAATACACTTTTCTAATTGATATTGGCTGGCTGTAGACACTGCTACAACTGCCCCAGAAACTTGTCGTAGTCTGCGTGTGAACCAACCCAAAACCAGATTACAGTGTCTCCATCCAACTGACCAACTGCTCGATAGTTTTTGCTAATTCGGGCTGAGTAGATTGGTAAGTCAGGATGCACCTTCTTGAAACGCAGGCTTGGATGACTTGGGTTTTCCTTGAACTGGCGATACGCCCCGCGTGTCTGCTGTTGAACTTGTTCGGGTAAATCAGCAAATAATCTACGGAACTCGGTTGTAGTGCTTGACTTCACAATGTTTCTGGATCGAGTTCTTGGGTTTTGCCTGCACGATACTCAGCCATTGCGGTCGCTGCGAGTTTAGCAAGAGCATCGGGGGAACGGGAGAATGCTCGATCCCAGCGCATATCGTCTTCCAGTTCTTCCAGAATCATTGAAGCGAGGGCATCTTGCTCGCTGGCAGACAATGTTTTCAACTTGGCGATCGCACGTTCGAGTAACTCAGTCATGGCTACCACACTTTTACAATTAAAATGGCATCCTATCCATTATCCATTGTTTCAGGCAAGTTGAGGGTAGGTCGAACAAATGGCAGGCTAATTATCATCATTAATAACTACGAAGGTTCAATCATCAAGGTTGGCAAATGTCGGTGCTAAAGCCAGTGAAAGCCGAGCTTGCCAATCCTTTGCCTCCCCTTCAACCCCAGGATACTCTAGCTTGAAGTTGTCCCAATCTAGATATGCTGAACATTGTGATTCTGTCCAAGGAAATCCCGATTTCCATGAAAATCCTGGTTTTGTAGCCTGATTCTTCCAATCTTCACTTGACTGAAGAACTTGATAAAGAATGTCAAAGGACAATGAAGTTTGCTCTGCTAAGAGTGTTGCATCATACAAATCTTTGCCTTGTGGATACATATCGGTTTCTAACCACAGCAATTTCCATGCCAATGACAGTTCTTTAGAAGCTGCCCACACTAACCTATTTTCACCACTTGACGAAGGGATATAGACCTCAATTGGATCGCACAATAGTTCTTCATTAAAAACCACATCCATATGCAAATCTCCTGAAGGAAAACCGTCTGCTTTCCAAGGAAAAATAATGCGCCTACCTGATGCACGTTCATAAGTCCAAATCTCTGTTATGGAGATTTTTTCAACGTCAATAATCGCATGACCTACATGAGGATTATCTGAAACTATCTGAATTAATCCATTGAACAATTCTCTAGATAAAGGGGAATTGACGCTAATATCGTGAGGTCTAAAAACCCAGTCTATATCACCGGGTTCTCTCGCCACATCCCCTAACCATGCTTTCAGTAATAAACTACCTCGTAAGACAAGGCGATCTTTCCAGATTGAACAACTAATAATTTGCAGCAGATAATCCATCACTTGCCGACGAATATTCAGCCATTGAGTTCTAATTTCTGGATCTTCAAATATTGGATCTCCCAGACGAAATGCTCCCCGAAGATGCTTCTGGGGAATTAGTGCCGGCTCGAAAACTGTTGGGCGTTCAATTTCCTGACCTTGTTCTGAAACAATGATGTATGTCTTCGGATCGTATTTCATTAATCCTCCTTTATATTATGCTTGATAGTTATTCATGTGAAATTGGTGGATTTTTCCCTATTATACATCCTATCCTCGGATTTTATATTCTGGTTGATAATTATCCATGTGGAATTGGTGATTTTTTCCCTGTTATTCGTGCTATCCTCGGATTTTATATTCTGCTTGATAATTATCCCTGTAAAATTGGTGATTCTTTCTCTTGAATCCAACCTGCGTCAAGGTCAAGATTACTATCATAGACAACAAATTCTGCTTCGACATCGATCACTACATATCTCAAAGTAGCGATCGCTTTTAAGAGAGTTTGAAGTTGTTGTTGAGCTTCAACACGACCAACAGAGATACAACGCTGAGTGACAAATCGCTCGTGATATTGGTCACTCCGAGTCTGGAAGAGATTACGAGAGAGATGAGCAGAATGTCTTTCGGCCAGGTCAATCAGAGGCAGGATATCAGCAGAAGGTTCAAGCAACAGTTTGATATGATGCTCAAAGTAGCGATCGCCTGGATGGTTTAGTGCTTCGGCATTAGACTGCGGAACACTGTGGTTCCACTGTGGCACCTCAATTTTGATGCGTGTTACCGTGAAGCCTTCAGCATTTAGAGATTGGCTTGAATCAAATGCCGTTTTTAACTCGTTTGTCAGGCTACCTTCCCCATGCCGCGTCAACATTAGTTGAGATACAGTAACCCCACGGTCTAGAACTATATGGAGAAGTTTTAGACCGTGATGAATGCCCCATTGTTCAAGCGCCTCTACTCTGTCCAAGTCCTTGAGGCAAACGGTAATGTGAGTTTCAAATTTTCCAGTGAATTCCATGAATTCTTCCTAATAGGTCTGCTCACCACAGCCGCAGTACAATGCACTATCGAAATGCTGTTCTCGGAACCCTGGCGAGTTGGTAAGCTCCCCGACTGTCCAACAATTGATATTGATTTGGCTGCAATCCTAATTGCACAAATTTCTCTGGATATCCCAGCAACAAAACAGAGGGAGAAGTTGGGTTTTTAGATTCCTTAATGTAGTCGATCGCCTTTGTGACAGCTCGGTAGTAAGTCACCGGCCCTTCGGTATAAAAAACTAGACTGGGTTTCCAGAAACCAACCATCATCAACTCTTCCCCTGGCAGTTTTTGTTGAACCGCAACCTGCGCTAACTATTGCCTCTTCTGCCATTAGTTGGTCTGCCTTCTTCTTCTCTAAGAAATTTTCCATACGCTCTTGCAGCGATTCACTAAATTTGAACAACTTCCACCGATCGACTTTTTCAATGCAAATCTCATGGATTAACGACGAGGGTTTGTTGAGAATTGAAACCATTGTAGGCTCCGAGCTTCGGGTTTTAGGTAGTGACTGGATTATAGCTTTTATTCAATCTGGCAGATTTAATGCTCCAACCTAGAACCTTCAAATTACCGCCAAAACCAGTGGCTTAAACAGCGAAACGGCTTTACAGTTCAAGTCGGATGATATTCATCCCTGCTTATTTGCCATCGCCATATCTTGCCTTCTTCAGGATCGTCCACCTCTGCAATGAACTTCATTCCCACTTTTTGCAACACCCTATTCGAGGCATTTTTTTCTGCTAAAGTGTGAGCGATGACTGCTTTCACCTCCTCGTGAGCGAAAGCATAATCGATCATTCCCTGTGCCACCTCAGTTGCAAACCCGCGATTCCAATATTCGGAAGCAATTTCATAACCTATCTCTATAGTCCCCGACTCATCAGGTGAGCCTTTGAAACCTCCGTTGCCGACAAGCACTTGATTTTTTGGATGAATAAAGAAGTAGTTGCGCCAGTCAGTTGGAGGCGGATTGGATTCGCAAGATTCGTCAGCAGGGAGGGAAAATGCTTCCGGGAAATGAGGCCAGCTATTAGGCACGATGACATTTAAAATTGCTGCAAGCTCGCTTTTACTTCGTAAGAAAGCTTCTATGTGAATCCTTGCGACGGGAAGTAGTTGAAGATTGTTAGTTTTAATCATTTTTCTACCTTGTTCAACAAGTATCAAATCGCACTATAGGCACTAGCGAAACGCTGTTCTCGGAACCCTGGCGAGTTGGTAAGCGCCCCGACTGTCCAACAATTGATATTGATTTGGCTGCAATCCTAATTGCACAAATTTCTCTGGATATCCCAGCAACAAAACAGAGGGAGAAGTTGGGTTTTTAGATTCCTTAATGTAGTCGATCGCCTTTGTGACAGCTCGGTAGTAAGTCACCGGCCCTTGGGTATAAAAAACCAGACTGGGTTTCCAGAAACCAACCATAATAAACTCTTCCCCCGGCAGTTTTTGTTGAACCGCAACCTGTGCTAACTGTCTTAGAGGTAACTGGCGGTTGATATCGACCGCTTTGTAGGCGGGAGTAAGACCAAAGATGATAAATGCTACTAACCCGATGAAATTAGCAACCAAAATCCAGCGCTGTTGCCGTTGCCAAAGTAAAAGTGCGATCGCCACGGCTGTAATTATCCAAATCGTACCGCCGACAATCAGCAATCCCGACTGCTGAATTGCTTGGGGAAAATTGGGCATTGCCGGGTCGTCTCCCAGCCAGTTGTAGCTGTAGAAAGTTGCTCCGGCTACAATTAATAAAAATATGACATTGAAAATGTATGTAACTAACAGCCCTCGCGGTAAAAAATCAGGTTTTATTTCTAACTTTGCCCGCCTGTTTTTTGGTTCGTTGCCTGCAATAATATCGCTCCACAGCAGCGTTACCAAAATCGCAGCGGCGGGGATTAAAGGCAATACATAACTGGGCAATTTAGTCACGGCGATCGTGAAAAAGCCAAAGATGCAGCCGAACCAAAATAGGGCAAATAAACTCAACTGAGCCGATCGCGGTTGACGGCGCCAGTAACTGCGCTGCCAAAAACGGGTGCGGGCGATCGCCACCGGCAAATAAATCGACCAAGGTGCAAAACCAACTAGCACTACAAAAAAGTAAAAATACCAAGGCGCCGAGTGCTTGTTGACTACTCCAGTAAAACGCTGGAAATTGTGATAGCCGAAAAAACTGTCAATATAAGTTTGACCGTTGGCTAAAATAACCAAAATGTACCACGGCAGGGCGATCGCCAGAATAATCAAGATTCCCGACACCGGACGCATTTCGCGCCAAAGTTGCCGAAAATTTCCCAAATAAAGCCCGAAGCTGCCAACAATCAGCGCTGGCACGACAATTCCCACAGGCCCCTTAGCCAGAATTGCTAAGGCAATTAGTACGTAAAAAGTCAGATACCACTTATTGGGAAATCGGGAAGCGGAAACGGTAGAAAATTCTGCTTGTTCTCTCTGTTCTTCGAGGGTGTAACCGAGGAAAAATGCGAGCAGTGCCGAACACATACAACCGACTAATAGCATATCGGAAACGCCAGTCCGTCCCCAGGCAATAGTTTGGGGATTTAAAGCTATTAGGGCAGCACCAATCCAAGGAGTAGAAAGAAAGAGGGGGAGAGGGGGAGAGGGGGGGAGTGGGAGAGGGGGGGAGTGGGAGAGGGGGGGAGTGGGAGAGGGGGGGAGTGGGAGAGGGGGGAAGTGGGAGAGGGGGGGAGTGGGAGAGGGGGAGATTGGGGGAGTGGAGGAGAGTGGGGAAGGGGGAGTGGGGGAGAATTTTGCTTCTTCCTCATTCTCTCTTCTCTCTTCCTCATTGCCTCTTTTCTCTTCCTTCTTTCTTCTTCCTTCTTCGTTTTTCCTTATGAAACTTTCTGTCTTCGATAAGGTATAGAATCCGAGGCAAGTCAGACCGATCGCGCACAAGGCCGAGGGAAGACGCACGGCCCATTCGTTAACGCCCAGAGTGCGGTAAGCGACCGCCATCAGCCAGTAAATCAACGGCGGCTTGTCAAACCTGGTTTCGCCGTTGAAATAAGGAGTGATCCAATCCCCTGTCACCGTCATTTGACGGGCGGCTTCGGCAAACAGCGGTTCGGTTTCGTCAACTAAACCGATGTTGCCGAGATTCCACAAAAAAGCCACCGAGGCGATCGCGCACAGCCACAACAGCGACAGCAGCTTTGGCGCGATCCTCTTCGTTGGCGTAGCCCCCGTAGGGGCGGGCTTTCCTTCGGATCGCAACGCTTTCGCTAACGGGCGATTCCTAAACTCTGACAAATTTTTAATAACTTCCTTCACCCAAACTTCCTGCGATTTTAGATTTAAAATTGTAGCTCGCATAGAGAGTCTACCGAAAGATTCGCATTCTCGAAACTCCCAATTCGATCGAATGCGGTTCAACCGAGATGTTGTACCCTTCTCAACAAGGCTTTTACGGGCGGGCATCCTGCCCGCCCCACAAGAAAATTCATTTTAAAGAACAGGCATCTTGCCTGTTCTTTAAAATGATGCCGCGATGTGAGTTTAACCGGAACTTACCCCGCACATAAGATTCATTTCTTCTGAAACCATTACAGGGCAAGACTTTCCTGGAGCGGGAAAATCAAGTACATGACTACAACTTTTTACAACCCTTATGTGGAGCGGGTTTGAGTTAATTTTATGATACAGCAATACTTTGGTTCTAAATATTAAGAAAATCTTAAATACATGGCTACAAAATTGGAACTGCCAAATAGCTAAAACGAATACGGCTCAAAGAATACAGCCACCGAAACTACCCCCTGCAGGGGTAAGTTCCGTTTAACCTCGCATCGCGGCACCGTTCTCAACAAGACCGTATCAACCGGGTTTCTCGACCAAAATCTCGGCACTTGCAGCTAAGGGTTCAATGCTGCAAAATTAATTGCCATTCTCTGGCTGTGCGGTTCCAAGCGGGCGAGGGTGTCTCCCCGGCGACGTAAGGCCCCCAGTAGCGGCGAGAACCGTCCTGAGCAAAAACCACCAGAATGTCTCCCCGTTTGACTTGTAACTTGCCCTCCGGCAGCGATAGCATCAATCCCTTGTCGCCTCCTTCTCCCGGCGCAAAATCCCAGTGCGCCGGTTTGCCGTAGGATTTATCGGCTTGCCGTTTCGACAGCAGGGCCACTCGCACTGGGTGTTCGCTGCGGTTGCTGACGCGCAGACTGCCGGAGGCTTTAGCATTTACAGGGATTGAGGAAACCAATTCCTCCTCTGACTGTGGGGGGGTTGCTATTGAGTCGGGTTTGGGTTCGCTGGCGGTGCCTGCAGAAGCTGTGGCGACTGGGGAAATGGGGGGTGTGGGGGGGAGTGCGGTGGCTTGTGAGGGCCAATCGCTCGACCGATTTGAACCGTTGGAGATAGTGATTTCAAAACGTCCTAGAAACATTCCTGTAATTAGGACGATCGTCACTCCAATTACGCTCTGGTAAATTTTAAGCTTCATAAATTTTATGCTTAAAGGATAGACTGCACACCCGCAATTATTCATAACTATCCTTAATGTAGAACCCGGGGCTGCGGTGCCACAAGATACAGCTACACTTAACTACCTGACTGTTCAGGACTATAACTTGGCGATCGCTCAATACCATCTTAGATGTTAAATTTTAGATTTTAGATGGTGGCGTACTAACCCCGGCCAAGATTTGGAGTTGGTCTGAAGCAGCATTTTTTGACTCCAGAGTATAACTTTTAATACCAGTTTAAAAAAAGATGCAACTATAGGCCCGTGCTCCAAACCCCGATCGTCATCAGTCATTCCCAATTCTTTAATCTAAAATCTACAATGGTATAACTTCTATGCAGAATACCCGAATTAACAGATTGATTGATGTTCTGGGCGAGCAATTCGGACGCTGGCTGAGCAATCCTTGGCGGCGGATTTCGATCCTGATAATTAGCCTGCTGTCGGGCACTTTTTTGGGAACAGCTATTTCGACGATTGCCGGACAATCCGCTGATTGGGATATTGTCGCGGCCGGGCTGTTGGTGTTGTTGACGGAGTTGACGAACCGACTGGTTTACGGCGGCAAGAGGCCCGCAGCCGGTTATTTGTGGGTGGAGGTGCTCAATTCTCTGAAAATTGGCCTGACTTACAATTTATTTGTGGAAGCTTTCAAACTGGGATCTTAAAAAATTTTGAATCTATAGGGGCGGGTTGAGTGAGGCTATCTGCAATCAAGCAAGTTTACCATTACCCAAACCCGCCCTCGCCACGCTAAGAATATAGACTAATTACTTCGGGTAATTTCTAGAGTAATTCTGCCGCCGAAGTCAGGGATGGGAGCGGCCGGTTTTGAGAGCTGTATCTTGACTTTTTCGACTAAAGGCAGTTGTAAAAGTGCTTGGGCGATCGCATCTGCTAGCCGTTCGATTAATACAAACTTCGAGTTTTTGACTAGCTGTTGAACCAGAGTAATTGCACTCCGGTAATCAAGGGTATGTTCGATATCATCGCTGTTTCCGGCTGGGGATAAATCTAACCAGAGAGTGACATCCACTTCAAACCACTGCCCCAATACCTGCTCCTCTGGCAGATACCCAGTGTAGCCGTAGCAGCGAATTCCTGTAAGTTGAATTGAATCCATTTTGAAATAAACTAAAACTGCATTGCATATACCAATTTACATTGAACCCGCTCAAATTCTAATTCTCTTTTCTCTCTTTACTCTGCTCCCTCTGGGTCCTTCGCGGTTCAATCACTCTTATTCTCTTTTAAATTTCAAAACTGCTCTCCCTTCTCCAACCTATCCAAAAAATTCTCAGCGACTTGATACCATTTCTTTCTAATTTCTGCATCTTCGGGCTTGTCTGTCAATGTACGACCTTGTAATTCTGGATATTTGTTGTAAAATAATTGATCGACTTTATTATAAAAAATATCCGGCTCGATATTGAGATTTTTGCGACGCTTGCCAATGTTCTCTTGCCTAGCTATTTCTGCATCTAAAGACTTATCTGGAAAATTCGGAAGTTCGGGAAGTTTTGGCAGTTCAGGTAACTTTGGGAGAGTAAAACCTGATTTGACTGCACTAAAAGCTAGAATTCCCGGCAATAAAACCACACTTAAAGTCCCTAGGGTTTTCCAAGGAATTAGCTTAATTTTGCTAGTGTTGCGGTTAACAATTTGAGGGTTCTGCCCCACAGGAGTATTGTTATTCGTAGCAGTTTGAGTGCTGTGTTTGAATGGGCGGCCGACAAAGTTCATTGTCACCATTTGGGAAATTATACTGCCAATTTGAGATAGTTTGGGATCTTTGAGTGCTTCCCGGACTTCTTTTGCGGACTGGTAGCGATCGCCCGGTTGTTCTGCTAACATCCGATCCAATACCGTAGCTAAATTAGGGCTGACACTGACGTGCGATCGCCAATCCCAAGTTTTATGATTGATATCGTACAATTTTTGAGGCTTTTTCCCAGTTAGCAGTACCAAAGCCGTGACGGCTAAAGCGTATAAATCGCTAGCGGCAGAAACTTTCCCCAGCCGCATTTGTTCGGCTGGCGAATAACCCTGTTTGCCGATCGCCGTATCCGATTGTCCGTTAAACTGAAGTACGGCATTGGCTGCGATTTGCTTCACAGAACCGAAATCAATTAAAAAGGGTAGTTTGTCAGCATCATGCTGAATAATATTATCCGGAGAAATATCGCGGTGAATTAAATTTTTCGAGTGGATGTATTCTAAAATTGGTAAAAGCTGAAATAGCAGTTGAGTCACTTCAACTTCGGTAAAATTTTTACCTTGCTGCTGGCGCGATATCAATATTTCTTCGTAGGTTTGACCCTTGATATAATCTTGGACTAAAAATAAAGATGGATTCCCGCCCAAATCGGTTCGCAGGAGTTCTCGAAAGCGGGGAATTTGCGGGTGTTGGAGGTTGTAAAGCATACTCGCTTCGCGATCGAACAATTCGACAGCTTTCGGGCTGTGAACTACCGGAGAAAACTCTTTGAGCACGCAGTGTTCGCCGTAGCGGTTGATATCTTCTGCGAGGTAAGTGCGCCCGAAGCCACCGCGGCCCAATTCGCGGAGGATGCGGTAGCGTTTTTCGAGAGTCGAACCTGGGGTGAGGAGGGAGGAGTTAGACATAAACCACGGCAAATTGTTCGATTGGGGGAGTCGCCGAGCACAGTATAGCTTATTGTAGCTAAGTTTGTTTGAATGCGAGGGAAGGAAGGGCGATCGCCCCAGCAATATCAATCCTCTACTCAATAGCTTTACCGATCGTTTGATGATGTAGACTCTCCCTCATCATTATCAAAAAAATGACTAACCTAAGCGCTATTTCTGGACTAGCTTTTAACTAGAATTGCTTCTCATCCTGATGGTGTCGTCAAATCGAGGTGAAGTCAACTGGCAGCGCATATTCTGCACAATTGTATCCCATTAGGTGATTCAGCTTTTCCGGAGATGCCTAATGTTTCTGCTCCCCATGACAACTTGAGTAAGTTTACTGAATTCTGTCTGCTCGGGAAATAGCGATCGCCTCTAGGGACACTTATACAAAATATAAATACTTTGTCAATGCGTAAGTTCTAGAAGTTAAGATGCTAGAAAGCGGTATTTTCTGAGGTTTGGCAACACTTCTATATATAAATTGTTAAAAAATGTATTACTCTATGGTCTATAACAATAGAATATTTACCAAAGGTAGGAGTCTTCCGTAGAGAAGAGGATTGAATAGTTATAGGACTAGAGTCTGTTACATTACATTAATTTTTATGTACTGTAATAAAGATGACATTAATTAGCATCTTCTTTCAACTAGAATAGATACTCAGCAAAAGACAGCGTAATATTGATATTAGTCAGGTACCTGCTGGGCAAATTCTAAAAAAGTCTCAATCATTTACTGCATGACGGTAACTCCCAAAATTCCATTAGGTCTGATCTTGGTTCGGCCTTTTATCCTAAATATTTTTGTCGGTGTAGCAATAACGGGGTATGTCTCTTTACATAATGAACAAACAGCTACTAAGGAAATTGTCAAATTCTACCATGAGGTTAGAGCGCAGATTGACAATCATCTTAATAGCTATTTACAAAGAAATCATTATCCATTACTTATTAGATTATGAACAAGCCCTTACACCAGCGCCTCACCGAACCCATAAATTTAATGGCGTTGTTGTTAATTTTTATCTTTCCTTTTGCTCTGGTAGTTTATCAACTAATCGCTGAAGTTGATAGTAAAATTGAATTGACTCAAAAAGAAAAACTCGGCTTGGCTTATAATTATCCTTTAAAAAAATTGCTTGTCGCTGTTATTGAACACCGCACGCAAGTTAATCAATATTTAAATGGGGATAAATCTTTAGCACCTGCGATCACCACGGCAACAGAAAAGATCGAAACTGCCATTCAAAACCTCAATGCAGTAGAAAAACAGCTATCGCCCCAATTTAAAACTAGCCCGCAATGGCTAACGCTCAAAACTTCCATTAACCGCAACTGGCAGCGATTAAAAAAGCAAAAATTCAACTTATTTCCTACCCAAAGCTGGCAAGCACATACAACTATTGTTAACGATATCCTAGATTTAATTGCCCACATTGGAGATGTTTCTAATCTCATTCTCGATCCATCTTTAGACAGTTATTATTTAATGAATGCAGTGGTTACGCAGCTACCATTAACGATAGAGAATACGGCTCAAGCTAAAGATCTCGGTGCAAAGCTCACCGCTCAACAAGCTAAACAAAAAATTGCAGACAGCGATCGAGCAAAACTTTTGATTATTCGGAGTTTAATTGCACCGCCTATACAAGCAGTGGAAAGAGGCTTGCAAATTTCTGCTAATGCTAATCCGCAAATTCAGCGGCAGCTATCCACTAGCGTGCGCCAAAATTTCAAGGATATCAAAAGATTTATTGACTTACTCGACAAAGATATCATTAATGCCAATAGAATCAACTTACAGCCATTCGTATATACAGCTACAGCCGAAACTGCCCTAGAGTCCCAATTAAAACTTTACGATACAGCTTTTCCACTTTTAGATCGTTTATTGGAACAGCGACTGAATCAGTTAGTTGGTAGAAAATATCAAATCATTGGGTTTGCACTGCTAGTATTAGCGATAGTTACTTACATTTTTATGGCTTTTCTCAGCAATCGCAAAAAGCGCCAACAATTTGAAAAACAATTGCAAGCTGCTGAAGCCAAATATCGCAGCATTTTCAAAAATTCAATTCACGGAATTTTCCAAATTACGCCAGATGGTGAATATCTTAGCGCTAATCCCGCCTTGGCTGAAATTTATGGTTACAATTCTACTGACGAATTAATTGGCAAATTAACCAATATTAACCAACAAGTTTATATCGAGCCCAACCGCCGAGAAGAATTCGTAAAAATTATAGGCGATCGCGGCAGTATTGCCGACTTTGAATCTCAAGTTTATCGCCGCGACGGTAGTATTATCTGGATTTCAGAAAATGCTCGCGCTATTTGTGATGAAAATGGCAATATTCTCTACTACGAAGGGACAGTAGAAGACATTACCGAATACAAACGTGCCGAACAAGAAATTTATGCAGCCAAAGAAGCCGCAGAAAATGCCAACCAAGCCAAAAGCGAGTTTCTGGCTAACATGAGTCACGAACTGCGAACCCCACTCAACGGTATCTTAGGCTACGCCCAAATCCTCAAACGTTCTGTAAAACTAGGAGAACACGAACAAAATAGCGTTGAAATTATCTACCAGTGCGGTTCTCACCTGCTAACTTTGATTAACGATATTCTCGACCTTTCTAAAATAGAAGCTCAGAAAATGGAACTCTACCCTACAGAATTTCATTTTCCCGCTTTTCTACACGCCGTTGCCGAAATTTGTCGCATTCGCGCCGAACAAAAAAGTCTCAAATTTAGCTACCAACCCGATCCCGATTTACCCATTGCCATTCACGCCGACGAAAAACGCTTGCGACAAGCATTAATTAACCTTA
This sequence comes from Microcoleus sp. F10-B2, assembly GCF_036704965.1. NCBI lineage: Bacteria > Bacillati > Cyanobacteriota > Cyanophyceae > Oscillatoriales > Microcoleaceae > Microcoleus > Microcoleus sp. F10-B2. The sequence goes on from NZ_JAUBTB010000011.1 coordinate 59,593, forward strand.
TTGGTAACGCCATCAAATTTACCAAAATAGGAGAAATAAGTTTTAGTGTCAGTTCAATTGAAAAAAAATATATTAATTTTTCCAATCAAACTAGCTATAAAATTCGCTTCAGTGTCAAAGATACAGGAGTAGGAATTAAACCCGAAGAAATCGCCCAAATATTTTTACCTTTTGAACAAGTTGGGTCTCGCAAAAATCAAGCAGAAGGAACTGGATTAGGACTGACAATTACTCAAAAAATCATTCAACTAATGGGCAGTACCATTCAAGTCACCAGTCAATTACAAATGGGCAGTATTTTTTGGTTTGATTTAGATTTATTAGAAGCCACAGAATGGGTTAATACAAGTTCTCAAAACGACAGAGGTAGAATCATTGGATTTAAAGGAAATACCCAAAAAATTCTCGTAATTGACGATCGTTGGGAAAATCGATCGGTCATTCTTAATTTACTGACTCCTCTAGGATTTGAAGTAATAGAAGCGAGCGACGGTAAACAAGGATTGAACATAGCAATTCAGGCTAAACCAGATTTAGTTATTACAGATTTAGTCATGCCGGAAATGGATGGATTTCAATTGATGCAATACTGGAAAACAAGCTTAGAATTAAAAGATATTAAAATAATTGTTTCTTCGGCTAGTGTTTTTGAAACAGACCAAAATCAAAGCTTACAAGCTGGAGCAGTTGATTTTTTAGCCAAACCCGTTCAAGCTGAAGAACTTTTAGAAAAATTAGCACTTCATTTACAAATAGAGTGGATTTATGAACCGGTATCATTGATGCCTTCAGGAAGGAAACCCAATTACGATAAAATTGTTCTTCCTCCTCCAGAAGCATTAGATAAACTGTTGGATTTAGCGTTGCGGGGTAATTTGAAAGAAATTATCAAACAAACAGAAAATCTTGAAAAAACAGATCCAATATACTTGCCATTTGCGTCAAAAATGCTACATTTAGCTAAAGATTTTCAAGAGAAAAAAATTTTGGAGATGCTCACTCAATACAAAGAAATAAATTTATGAAAAATTCAATGTCTTACTCAAATACAATTTTGGTAGTGGATGATGTCCCTGCTAATTTAGGAATCTTAGCGGATTTCCTCAGTGAAGCTAGTTTTGAGGTTTTGGTAGCTCAAGATGGAGAAAGTGCTCTTCAAAAAATAAATTATGTGATTCCAGACCTAATTTTATTAGATATAATGATGCCCGGAATCAACGGATTTGAAACTTATGAACGCTTGAAAGCAAACCCCCTATGGAGTAAAATTCCTGTAATTTTTATTACGGCTCTTTCGGAAACAGATAATGTTGTCAAAGGTTTATCTTTAGGAGCCGTAGATTATATTATTAAACCTTTTCAAAAACAAGAGGTTTTAGCGAGAATTAAAACTCATTTAGATGTGCGAAACTTAACTAAAACTATTGAAGCTAAAAATCAGCATTTATTGCAAGAAATTGCCGATCATGCTAAGGCTCGCGCCGACTTAAAACAGCTAAATCAACAATTGGAAAACCGAGTAAAAGAACGAACAGCAGAACTTTCTCAAACGCTGCAAGACTTGTACAGAAGTAAAGCTCAATTGGAGCATAATGCCTTTCATGACTCCTTAACCGGTTTGCCGAATCGAGACTGGTTGATTAAGCAATTGCAGGAGTTAATTGCAGCCAATACGAGTTATTCTGTTTTGTTTGTTGACTTAGATCGTTTTAAAATTATCAATGATAGCCTAGGACATTTAGCAGGAGACGAGCTACTAAAGTGCGTGGCCAAGCGGATGCAAGGGTGTTTAAAACCTTCCCAAATAGCAACGCGAATGGGGGGGGATGAATTTGTTATTTTAGTAGAAACAGAAACCGGAACTTCAGTGGCTCAAAAATTATTAGAACAGTTTAAGTTACCCTTTAAGTTTAATGACTATGAAGCGATCGTAGAAGCGAGTATTGGGATCACTTCTAGTGCCATGAATTATCAACAACCGATGGATATTCTTAGAGATGTGGATATTGCAATGTATCGAGCTAAAAAGCAGGGAAGTGGTAACTATCAGGTTTTCGATCCGCAGATGCAAGCGGATGCGATCGCACGCCTCGATCTGGAGCAAGACTTGCGAAAAGCGATCTCTCAACAAGAATTTTGCTTGTACTATCAACCGATTGTTTCCCTGATTACTGAAGAAATTAAAGGTTTTGAAGCTTTAATCCGCTGGAATCATCCCAAAGGCATGATTTCACCCGATCAATTTATCCCTGTTGCTGAAGAAACCGGATTAATTAATCCTTTAGGTTGGTGGATTTTACGCGAAGCTTGCAACCAGTTACGACGTTGGCAAGAGCAATTGCCTCACCTGCCTTTGAAAATGAACGTTAACTTTTCTCCCATTCAATTCCAGCAAGTTAATTTATTTGAACAAATTGCAGAAATTTTACAACAAACTGGGATAAAGAAAAACACTTTAAATATAGAAATTACTGAAAGTTGTCTATTAAAAACAACCAATTTAAACTTGGAATTTTTAAAAACTATGGGTGTTGGTATATGTATCGATGATTTTTGTACTGGCTACTCTTCATTAAGTTTACTCAAAGAGTTACCAATTGATACTTTAAAAATCGATCGTTCCTTTTTGCAAAACCTGGCTCGAAATCCCAATGATACAAGTTTAATTCAAACAATTATATTATTAGGTAAAAATTTAAGTATGGAAATTGTTGCTGAAGGAGTGGAAACTCAAGAACAAATAGAAATTCTTCGAGAACTAGGATGTATTCTCGGGCAAGGTTACTTTTTTTCTCGCCCCTTAGATAGTCATAACGCCACGCGGTTTATAGGCTTATAATTGAACTATTATTATCGCGTTATTTTAAACCATCAATTTGATTTTTGTTATCGGCTTTGTAATCGTTGATAAATAACCGTAATTGTTTTTCCTGAAAGCTTGCAGCCAATTCACCTACCCGTTCGGCAAAGGGAATATATTTTGCATCCAAATTTTTTAACTGTTCAACTTGTTGAGTCACGGCTTTTAAATTACCTCTCATAACCAAATCGTATAAAATTACCAGTTCTTCATCTGGGGGAGGTACTAACGAAGCAGCGGAATCCGATCGCACGGATTGATTGACATTTTGATTGAGGTGAGATGACTCTTGATATACCCAAGATATCCCTAAATGCTTTTGTAGCAATACAAATAACTCAGCCGCCTGTACGGGTTTGGGTAAAAAAGCATTTGCGCCCACATCTAAACTCTTATGTTGGTCAGCTTCAAACACGCTAGCTGAAGAAACTATAATGACTAAATCTTTAAATTTAGGTTGAGAGCGGAGACAGCTCACTAACTCGAAGCCATCCATTTCTGGCATGACTAAATCAGTTATTACGGCATTAAATTGGCAAGAATTAACTTGGTTTAAAGCTTCTTTACCGTTAGCAGCTTCCAGCACTTCAAAGTCAAGGGGTGTCAACAAATTAACCAGTACGGAGCGATTTTCCCACTTATCATCAACTGCGAGAATTTTCACTTTAGTTCCCTGATAGCCCGCGATCGCAGCTTGTGGCTGAATTGCCGATTCCCATTTACTAGCAGAAGGCAAGTCTAAATCAAACCAAAATTGGCTGCCAGCATTTAACTGACTGGCCACTCGAATACTACCACCCATCATTTCGATAATTTTTAAGCTAATTGCCAATCCCAAACCCGTTCCTTCTGACATCTTCTCGGTATTGCCTACCTGTTCAAAAGGTTGAAAAATTTTCTGCATTTTCTCTTCGCCGATCCCCACTCCAGTATCTTCTATTTGAAAGCGGATAGTGTTGATGGCGTTTAATTCCTTGGGGTTAGGTTCTAAGGCTACTGATTTTATGAGTTGAACTTTGAAAGTAACGCCCCCTCGATCGGTAAATTTTACAGCATTACCTAAGAGATTAATTAAAATCTGCCTTAAGCGTTTTTCATCCCCTTGCACGTTGGTGGGTAAGGAAGAGTCAAATTGACAAATAAAACTGATGGCTTTTTGTTCGGCTCTGAGGCGAAAAATTTGACTGACTTCCTCTAAAAATGCCAAAAAATGAAATTGTGTCGGGTAAAGCTCCATTCTCCTGGCTTCGATTTTAGAAAAGTCGAGGATGTCGTTAATTAAAGTGAGCAAATGAGAGCCACACTGATGAATAATTTTCAGACCGCTCATATCTTGAGAGTCTAAATTTTTTGAACGCATGAGGATTTGAGCGTAGCCCAATATACCGTTGAGTGGCGTGCGAAGTTCGTGGCTCATGTTGGCTAAAAATTCGCTTTTGGCTTTGTTCGCAGCGTCGGCAGCTTCCTTGGCTATTTGCAATTCTATTTCCGTTTGTTTGCGATCGGTCAGATCGGTGTGAGAGCCGACTAAACGTAGGGGTTGGCCTTCCGCATCCCGCTCGACAACCCGACCTCGCGATAGTATCCACCTGTAGCTACCGTTTTTGTGTTGCATCTGAAATTCCCAACTATATGGTTCGTTACTTCCACTTTTTAAATAGTTTCCTAAAGAGTCTAATACCGGGTGTAAATTATCGGGGTGAACCAGTGTTTCCCAAGAGCTAAACTCGTTAATAATTTCGTTGTCTTGATAGCCTAGCATGGCTTTCCATTGGAGTGAAAAATAGATGGTGTTTGTTTTGATTCGCCAGTCCCAGATGCCCTCATTCACGCTTTCTAGAGTTAATTGATACCTTTGTTCGCTTTCTCGGAGGATCTCTTGGATCTGTTGGCGATCGCGTATTTCTTGCTCTAATGCTTGGGTTCTTTCTGCGACTTTTTGTTCTAAGGAGTGCGAATAATCTTCTAATTGTGCGTAGGACTGCTTGAGTTGCTGGCTCATTAAATTGAAAGAAGTCGCTAAAGCGCTGATTTCTTTAACAGAGGAAGCAGTTACTTTTTGCTCAAAGTCGCCGTCAGCGATCGCGTTTGTGGCTTTACCCAAACGCCGAATCGGTCGAGCTATCCATTCAGAAGTCAAAATTCCCAAAACAGTTGCCAAAAATAGTGCCAAAAGACATAATAAAATCGTCGTATGTCTACTGCTGTTAATTTGTTCCATAAAATCATTTTCTGGAACCGCAATGACCATTAACCAATCAATACCTTTACCATCTTGAAAAGGAACAACTTGTACTAATTGTTTTTGTCCGTTAAGTAAAAAATCTAACGGCTGAGAATTTTTAATAGAATTGAGATTGTTAAATCGCTCTGTTAGATATTTGGCAGTAGATTTGGTTAACATATTTTTGCTGTCGGTTGCAAGAAATCTTTGCTTATTTCGATAGGGTTTTTCTGATGTGGAAGTAGCGACTAGCATTCCGGTTCGCTCAATAATAAAAGTCTGTCCCGTTTCCCCAACTTTTAAAGTTTGCAAAAAATTACTAATCAGAGATAAACGTAGAGTGGTAAATAAGACACCAAGAACTTTCCCGTTTTTGTCAAAAACTGTTTGACTTGCCGCCATTAAAGGTGTATGAATAGTCTCGCCAAAATAAATTGGACTCCAGATAGGTTTGCCAGCTTTTAAGCTCTGTTGGTAGGCTTTAATCTTGCGCAGATCAAAGTTTTTAACCACTTTAATTAATTTAAGCCTTTCTCCTTTGTTACCAGCAAAATACATATATAATTGATTGGGCTTAGTTGTCTCTGTTGAATGAATTACTAGCTTTTCTTCATCATTAGTCTGAATAGCTGCACCTTGACCTTTTTCATTTATTATTAATATGCCATTTACGCTGTTAAATTGATTTTTTTGCCTCCAAATATGACGCTCCCATGCTCTCATATCTTCTATACTCAATTGATCCAGACTAACAGCATCAGCATTAATTTGATTAACTAAATGGGGAGCAGCAAGATATGTCCGCAAATTCTGCTCAATTCTCGTAGCCATTTCACGGCACAACTGTGCGGCTACATCATTAACAGCTTTTTGTCCATTTTGTAACGAAAAATATCCGGTTACCCCTACTGCTGTAAAGATTTGTAAAACAAAAGGAAGAATTAAGACACGGCGTAGCGGAATTTTCTGGAACTTAGCAACATTTGTAGACATAACTTTTTAGTAAAAATGTATTTGTCTATACTATAGCGCAAGAGAATCTTCACCAGACGTAGGACTCTTCTGTAGAGAAAGGGATAGGAAAACCATAAGACTAGAGTGTGTTACAAAAACTTTACGTTAAGATAAAAAAGATTACATTGGTTAGCATTCTCGTTGAACTATAATATGATGATACACCAAGGGAACAAAGCTACTTTTTTCCCGCCCATGAAATAGTCAGAATGCTACGCAGCTTATAATTGAAAAATCCTGCCGCAGATTGGCTCTGCAAACTGGCAGATTAGATAGTCAGGACGCCACGCGGCTTATAATTAAAAACAAAGGAGAAGGCTAAACCGTTATGAATAATTTATCTTTCTCAAAAAACACCATCTTAATTGTAGATGATAATCCGACAAACTTAGGTGTTATATTTAACGTTTTAGATGAAGCCGGGCTAGAAGTTTTAGTAGCTCAAGATGGAGAAAGTGCGCTGCAAAAAATAGAATATGTCACCCCAGATTTAATTTTATTAGATATAATGATGCCGGGAATTGACGGATTTGAAACTTGTTCTCGACTGAAAAGTAACCCGTCAACTTCAGAAATTCCGATAATTTTTATGACGGCTCTTGGCAACACAGATCAAAAAGTCAAAGGGTTGAGTCTTGGGGCTGTAGATTATATCACTAAACCATTTCAAAAAGAAGAAGTATTAGCGCGAATTAAAGTTCATTTAGAATTGCGAAACTTGACCAAAGATTTAGCGAGCAAAAATCAATTACTCCAAGAAAAAATTGAAGAAAAAACGGCTTTAGAAAAAACTTTACAACAATTGAATCAAGAATTAGAAAAACGAGTTGAAGACCGAACCTCTGAACTCAAACAAGCTCTACAGACCATCCAACAAGCTCAACTACAATTAATCCAAAGCGAAAAAATGTCTACCCTCGGTCAATTAGTGGCTGGAGTGGCACATGAAATTAATAATCCAGTAGGGTTTATCAAGGGAAACCTGACTCATGCTGAAACTTATATTCAAGATTTATTAGAAATTGTTCATCTTTATCAGCAACAGTTGCCCTCTCCAGGTGCAGCGATCGCCATTCGTGCCGAAGAAGTGGATTTAGAGTATTTAATAGAAGACTTACCCCAGCTTATTTCATCCATGAAAATGGGCGTAGAACGGATTCGTCAAATTAGTGTATCTTTAAGGACTTTTTCCCGCGCTGATAGTACATCAAAAGTAGAAGCTAACCTGCATGAAGGGATTGACAGTGCATTACTAATTCTACAACATCGATTAAAAGCAAATGATCTACGTCCGAAAATAGAAGTAGTTAAAGAATATGGAAATTTACCTCTAGTACCGTGCTACCCCGGACAGATAAATCAGGTATTTATTAACATTATATCTAATGCAATTGATACCTTAGAAGATTCTCTACTGAAGCAAAACTTGGAAGAAACAAAAGCAAATCCCAGACACATTATGATTTACACTGAAGTTGACCCCCACCGAAATCTCGCTATAATTCACATTAAAGATAACGGTTTGGGAATGTCGGAAGAGGTACGCGCTAAAATATTTGATTATCTATTTACAACCAAGCCAGCAGAAAAAGGTACGGGATTGGGTTTATCAATTAGCCGTCAGATTGTTGTAGAAAAACATGATGGTCAACTGAGTTGCTTTTCAGAACAGGGTGTTGGGACAGAGTTCATTATTGAAATTCCTTTAGCGTAAGGGAGAGCGTAGGAATTAACAAATTTATGGGAGACTAAACCGACGTAGTAGGCAACCTCTCTACTCGGTCAATGAGACCCTTCATTTAGACGCGCTATATAGCGGTTCAAAGCAGGATTTATCAACGCCCTTGGAGAAATGATGATTTTCATCCCCGCAGTTCCCCCAGCCAATCAATAAAAATTAAGAGAAGCCGCTAGGACTTACACACTGACAAAATGTTTATATTTTGTATAACTGCCCCTAGAGGCGATCGCTATTTCCAGAGCCGACAGAATTAAGTAAAAATTACTCAAGTTGTCATTGGGAGCAGAAACATTAGACATCTCCCCAAAAGCTGAATCACCTACTGGGACACAATTGTGCAGAATATTCACAGCCAGTGGACTTCACCTCGATTTGACGACAGCATCAAGATGAGAAGCAATTCTACTTCTCTACTGCTGTTGCTAAACCTTCTGCTTTTTGGGCGAGCGATCGCAGCTTTGACGAACTGATTGTATGCGCTTGTGAGAGTTGCTGAATTTCGTAAGGGTTAATTGTGATGCTGGCGGACATCTGTTTCACCTCTCAATAGTGTTGTTATTGTACCATTTACAAAACTCATCTAACATTTGTCAGGGTTGATAAAATGTAATATTGTCCCTTTTTTCAATGCTCTTGTAGCGATATTTTTCGCAAATGGTATTACTTTTTTACAAATCCCGATGAGTAAACCCCTTAGCATCTTTCCCTACATAACTAGCCGCAATATGGCCATCTCCAACAACTCGATACTTATAGGTAATCAACCCCTCTAAACCGACAGGCCCGCGAGGCGGCATTTGCTGCGTGCTAATCCCCACTTCTGCACCGAAACCGTAGCGGAAACCGTCGGCAAATCGAGTCGAACAATTGTGATAAACTCCGGCCGCATCGACTCCATTTAAAAATGTTTCGGCGGTTTCGCTATCTTCGGTGACAATCACATCTGTATGTCGGGAACCGTAGGTATTGATATGGTTAATTGCCTCTTCCACAGAATCTACTATTTTGATTGACAAAATTAAATCGCTGTATTCTGTAGACCAATCCGCTTCATTTGCTTCGGCAATATTTTCGAGGATGGCGCGAGTTTTTTCGTCTCCCCGCAATTCAACTTTTTTCTGCTGCAAAGCTGCGGCAACAGCGGGCAGAAATTTGGGGGCGATCGCACTGTGAACTAACAAAGTTTCAATGGCATTGCAGGCGGCTGGATACTGGGTTTTTGCATCGACAGAAATCTCTACTGCTTTCTGAATATCCGCTGCTTTGTCTGCGTACAAATGACAAATGCCGTCGGCGTGTCCCAAGACGGGAATTCTCGTATTTTCCTGTACGAACCGCACGAAGGAATTAGAACCTCTGGGAATAATCAAATCTACATATTCATCCATTTTCAGCAGTTCGATTGTTTCTTCCCGCGTGGTCAGCAACTGCACGACTTCTGGATTAACCGCAGTTTCTGCTAATGCTTTGTGAATTATTTTTGTCAAGATTTCGCAGGAACGAACAGCTTCTTTGCCGCCTTTGAGAATGACGCCGTTTCCCGATTTGATTGCCAAGGATACTATCTGAATTAAAGCTTCGGGGCGCGCTTCAAAAATAATGCCTAAAACGCCCAAAGGACAGGTGACGCGCTTCAGAATTAATCCTGTATCCAATTCGCGGTGAATTTGCACGGAACCTACGGGATCTGGGAGTTTCGCAACATCTCTCACGCCCGCGATCGCACTTTTCAACTTGCTCTCATCCAACTTGAGGCGATCGTACAGCGGTTTCGCAATTCCATCAACCTCAGCCGCCTTGCAGTCAGCAGCATTCGCCGCCACAATATCCGGCGCAGCAGCTTCTAAAGCTTTAGCTATAGCCTCAATAGCTTGATTTTTGGTATCAGCGGGCAAAACTGCCAATTTTCTAGCAGATACGCGCGTTTTTTGGGCAATTTCAATAATAGACATGGCAGTAAGTTTTAAATAGTTTTGATTGTTGGGTTTTGAATTTTGAGTTGTGAATTGAATCCGCACAAATAAATTTCTGGGCGGTTTTCAGTCTTAACAATTCTAGAAGAAATTCTATATTTTTGTTGAGACACCTTACAGCAATCCGCATTCACAGGTTAAAACAGTGAAGTATAGATAAAATCCCACGGTCATTTCCATTTGTCAATAACCTTAGGAGATTATTATGTCATCTCACGCCCCTTTACGCAAGGCAGGGCGAGCCGCCAAAGCCGGGGTTAAACTGATACAGAAAACTGGGGGAAACCTCGTTTTAGCTTCCGGCGTCACCATCAGCCTGCTGTTTGGTATGGTGTTAGCGCTATCTTTAGCCTCTGTTTTGATTCTCAACAGTCCCGATCCAGTTACCGGATTGGCGATCGCACTTCCAATAACTCTGATTTTTAACATCGCTACTTTTTTCCTATCGCCTTACTTGATGGACTTAACCCAAAATTGGCTCTACAATACTCGCTGGGTTTCCCTAGCAGAAATTGAAAGCCTAAGTCCCGAAACAGCGAAAGTTATTCAGAAGGTTTGCAAGCAGAAAAAACTCTCTTCTCCGCGTTTAGGAATTATCGACGACCAAAACCCTACTGCTTTTACTTACGGTTCATTTCCCAACAGCGCTCGCTTAGTCGTCAGTCAAGGTCTTTTCACCTATTTAGACGACGAGGAAATTGCCACTGTTTACGCCCACGAACTCGGTCACATCGTCCACTGGGACTTTGCAGTAATGACTTTAGCTTCGACTTTAGTGCAGATTACTTATTTAATTTACACTACAGCTCAAAGGCTGGGTCGAAGTGGTGGCGACAAAGCTAAAGATGCGGCCGGTACGGTAGCTGCTGTTGCTTATTTGTTTTACATCGCCGGCACTTATTTATTGCTGTATTTGTCGCGGACGCGAGAATATTTTGCCGACCATTTTGCAGCCGAAACAACCGGAAATCCCAATGCTTTGTCTCGCGCTTTGGTAAAAATTGCTTACGGTATTTTGGAAGAAGGACAAACAGCAACAGAACCCAGCAGCTTATTAGAAGGAACTCGCGCTTTAGGCATTTACGATGCCAAAGCTGCCACATCTACCGGCTCTGCTTACAGGATTTCTTCGGAACCAGAAAAGATTGGGCGAGTGTTTTTGTGGGATATGTTTAATCCGTGGGGTTGGTGGATGGAGTTGAACTCGACTCACCCGCTGACTGGTAAACGAGTTCGCGCTTTGAGCACTTATGCCGAACAATTAGGCTTGGATGTTGAGTTTGACATGGGCCGGATTGTCGGCGAAGGCAATCTTTTGAGCAAGCGGAAATTGTACGGAAATTTTGTGTTCGATGTGCTGCTGTACAGTGCAGAAACTCTGGGGTTAGCGGTGGGTTTTGCGATCGGCATTTCCCTGTATGCTGTAAACCCGATGATGATGGTTGCTTGTCCTTTAATCGGTTTGGGTACGGGAATTTTGCTCAAGACTCTGGTGATGTTCCCGAATTACCAACAAGCAGAACGCTTAGATATTTTAACCTTAATGTCTGACCCTTACGCAAGTCCTCTGCGGGGTCAACCGGCGCAGCTACAAGGCGAATTAATTGGTCGCGGCGATGCGGGTTATGCGTTTGGTTCTGATTTGAAATTGCAAGACAGAACGGGAATGATTTATCTGCGATATGCTTCTCGTTTTGGGCCACTTGGTAATTTTATGTTTGGTATGAAACGAGTTGAAAGTTTGATTGGGATGGATGTTAGCGCATTGGGTTGGTTCCGCCGGGGTGTTGCACCTTGGATGGATTTGATTCAGCTTGAAAGCGATAGCGGTACGACGGTTAAGAGTTATCACCGCTTCTGGTCTTTTGTGATGGGTATCGGTGCGATCGTTCTTGGTATTGCGGCGCTATTTGTTTCATTTCCAGCTTGAAAGTTGAACAGAATAAAGTCCTCACTATAAATAGGTTCATAGTGAAGACTTTATTCGTCTTAAGTCAGGGTTAATGACTAAAGCATTCGTGTCCACTTAAACTGTTGACTGATTGACCTCTTCCTAAGTAGAATCCCTGGATGTTAAACCAGGGGCTTAACTGATGACTGAGGAATGTGAAGTGGTTTAGCTGATTTGAATTCCGGTGTGGAAGACAATTGCTTCAGATCGATAAATACCGAAAATTGGCTGGTATCCAACAAGCCGGAATTAGGCTGTTTTTTCTTCTGCCATTTTTGACCGATCGCACAAATATTGCACATGATTTTAGCTCTTTTTGATGATATAATAGTTGTTCTGAATGTCATGAGCCAGCCGCTTGATTTCAACGCTGCTAAACCCAGCTTCACTCAACATTTGCAGCGCTTTTTCTTGACCCCACATGGTGCCCAATCCCATGCCGCCATAGGCTAAAGAAACTGTCATGCAGTGCATACAAGAAATGGTGTAGAGTAACGGCGCAATGGGATGCTCTAGATTACCGCCGACATCCGTTGTGGCGCGGATATCTTGCATCAAGTAAACGCCATCGGGACGCAACGCTTTGTAGATGTTTTGCAGTACAATATCGGGTCTGGCTTGATCGTGAATTGCATCAAATGTGGTGATCCAATGGTAGCGATCGCATTCATCCAATGTTGTGGCATCCTTGACCTCAAACTGGATATTGCTTAATTGCCGCAGTTGGGCTTCGGTGTTGGCATGGGCAATGGCTTCTCCCGAAAAATCATAGCCTGTGAATCGGCTATTCGGAAAGGCGACCGCCAGCTTGTTGAGTGCTCGTCCGCTGCCGCAGCCGACATCCAATACATCAATGCCTTGCTGCAACGCTTCGGTAAGTCCAGGAATTAGTGGCAGAATGTGATCAAATAACGCCGATACCACGGTTTGACCGCTATCTTCTGCCATCACCGCGTGAAAACGTTTGAACTCGGAGTAAGGCACACCGCCGCCTTTGTAGAAACAATCGATAATTTGATCCTCCACCGAACCTAACAGCGGAATGTATTGAGTAAAGGGGGCAATGTTGTCTGAAGCCGCAGCCCGTGTCAGGAATGCTGCATATTCTGTCGGCAAAGTGTAGGTTTTGTCGATCGAATTATAATCCACTAAGCGACCCGTTACCATTGCACCCAGCCACTCCCTCACGTAACGTTCGTTCAATCCGGCAGCATCGGCAATTTGTTGACTCGTAGAGGGCGGCAATTCTGCCATTGTGTCGAACAGTTCGGTGCGATGCCCGATCGAAATCATCACTGCGAGTGCGCCGCTGTTGAGAATGTCCAGCATCCGTTCGGCGAATGCTTCTGCTTTGGTTCGATCGAATGTTTGTGTCATCATAATTTAATGGTGATGGTATTCAAAAGTTTCTATTTGGAAGATTTGATTTTGGCAGGGATTATATCGTTGACGGTTGTTTCTGAACGATTTAACCGCAGAGAACGCAGAGAACGCAGAGTTAGAGAATAGAGATACGCATCTGTTCTTGCACCCATTTTTCAAACAGTTCGCGCAGCAAACGTTGACGAATGGCTACATCGAACTGCGCCGGAATCAATGTTTCTAATCTGACAATTACCAGCCATTCTTCTATGCGGATAGGATGCCAAAGCTGACCGGGCCCGCTTATCGTCAACAGATGCGCCAAATTCGGGTGGATTGTGCCGAGTTCTGCCGGGCCAAGAATCCCATTGACTTGAGCTTCTGGGCCTTGGGAATACTCGCGCGCCAGTTCGGCAAAGGATTGCTCTTTTTCTTGAATCCGAAAATACAGTTCGCGCGCAATTTCTGCGTCTTTAACCCGAATCAAAGAATAGATGACTCGATCTAGCGATCGCTTGCGTTGCAGAAAATATGACTCTAGTTTGTGATGCCAAGTTTGGTGTTTGAATTTCTCAATTTTCAGCAGTCGCGGAATGAAAACAGTCTCTAAAAATTCCCGACTCATCCCGTGCTGTTTTAGCCAAATCTGTTGTGTGGTTTCGTCGATCAGTTGATTTTGTTCGTAGAACTGCTGGCGGACATTCGCGATTTCTTCAGCGGTGCAATCGATGGGGGCGATCGCTTCATCAATGATGCTCTCGCGGTATAATTGGGGCAGCATTTGGTAGCTGGCAAGTCGAGGAACTATCTCCTCCCCAGAGAAGGTGCGATTGCGGATTTGTAATAAAACTGCGGTCATAGCTGTCTGGCTTCAATTAAAGCCATTTGAACGAACAATTGATAGGTAAGGTGCACAGTGTGCACCCTACAGATAGAGTTTTTACATCCAGGAATTTCTAGTTGGGAATCGGAGTCAAGGTAACAGAGTAATTAGTGTTACCTGTGAATTGAGAGGCTTGAAGATAGTAGTTAGTTGCAGGAGCCAAGTTTTGGACAAATCCTTCGGAAATAGTGCCTCGCTTAACGACACTTCCAATTACCTCACCTGCATCGACGGCGCGATTGTTGTTTTTGTCTTGAATCAATCGGAGATCGGCATCAGCGCTGAGATTATTGAGACCAAAGTGATAAAATCCCTGGGTATTGACAGCGAGATGGATAGTATCGGTGGTGTCGGTGTTACCCACAGAACCTTGATGAGTTCTTGGTTTGTCGTTGGAAAAGACGGCACCGAAATCATCTTCTACGGCGAGGACTTTGCTGGGTGTTCCGATCGCGTCAGCCGATACTCTCAAATTGTAGGGAGTATCGTTGAACGCACGGTTCCGATTGACTTGCACCACGTAATTGCCTGCATCAACATCAGCAACTGCTGAGGACAAGTTGATTACTTCATCCAAACGCAATCGATCGGAAATAGCAATTTGCTTATCGTTACCATCAACTAAGCCATTGCCATTGAAATCGCGAAATAGTTGAACATTCAGATCGTCGGTCATACCAACCAGCCCAAGGTTGATATTTTTATCGCTATCCAGACGGAAACTGTAGGTGTCTTTGCTGTTGAGATTACTGATAGTGCGGCGCGGAACTACTACGGCACTATTAGATGGCAAGATACCAAGGTCAAATTCAGCCATTTTATTTCTCCTTAAAGTGTAAAGGGATGAGTTAATTTGCTGGTTGTTTGATTAACTTGATATCAATCTAACGAGGCGATCGTTCCGAAAGCGTTCCGAAAGCGTTCTCGAAGCGTTCCCAAAGCATCCAAGCGCGATCGTCCGCGCGAATTCAAGGTTTGAGAACTTCCGCACACCAAACGCGATCGAAGGGAATTCCAGCTTTACCGTGGGCTTCTCGAATCATTTCGGCATCGGGCGCGTTCAGTTCGCACACCACGCGAGTTTTATCCAGCGACGCATAGGAACGCACCCATTCAATACCCCGTTCCTCATAGGAGGCTAAAATTAATCGATTGGCTTCGTTCCACTCTTCATCGGTAAAGCCATTCGGATAGCTTCTCTCCCACACCTTGAGGATTGGTTCGTTCCATACAGGTGGCACACCTTCAGGTTCAATAACTTGGGCTGTCCAAACCTTGCTAAACCCAACATCGGCTTGGCGGTAAGCTTGTCGCACAGACTCTGCATCTGGTGCCTCAAAGGTGCAAATCATGCGATCGCGATCGGCTGATAGTAAAGAGTAGCACCACTTGGCATTTCTTGCCCCAAGACAATCCAAAACTCGCGTATCAGCTAACATTTCTGCGGTTATGGGTCGATCGGTCGTTGTTTCAACTTTGATGAGAGACATAATTACCTCACAAAATGTAAAATGCGATCGCTATTAGATCCCCGACTTTTTTAATCAGTCAAGGATCTGGGTATTCTATTTTAATTCAAGCACCTTGCGGATATAAGCTGGAGCAGGATGGCGTCCTGTAATCCCTTCGTGGTCGTAAAAGTTTTCGCTGACAAACTTCGGGTCTAGAATTGCCTGGGCTAAGTCCTTAGAGAATAGAATGCACTCTGTATGCAGCCCAGCCCCGTTGCAATAGTTGCCAGATAGATAAAAAGTGCGATCGTGTAAAACATCATCGTACAAATCACTGCCGTTTTGCGGGGGGTTCCAGTTACCAATCTGGTTGAGTTGAATGTAGCGTTGCGCCTCTAGGGCTTCCTGGGTAAACTTGCAATGCAGGAATGTTGCCCGCGCTACTTCGCCGTTAGTTTGCGACAGGATGTGTTCTCTAAAATCTTGGCTGCTCGTAGTTAGCGGATTCACTGTAACGTAAAAATCTTTTGCATTTTCTTCACCCAACTGCGGTTGATGTTTGTTCGCTGAATAAGTCATGTGATAGGGCTTGAACATCCCATCAAATTTGGCCCAATCCGGCCATTCAACTTGCTCCGAGTTCAAAGCATAGTTGTGGTAATCGTATATACGCACGTTGTAAGCGCAGATGAAGTCCCATATGGGCGGAACTTGATTCGGGTCATCGTTTGCATAAACTACGCAAGGTACATAGCGAAATGCTTTGGTTTTTTGCAGGAGTTTGTTTGAGTTGAAGGTTAGCGAGTCTGCGATCCGTTCTACTTGATAAGCTGGAGTGCAAAAAACTACTTTATCGTAATAACTAGACTCTCCATAATTAGAGTAGACATAGGCTCCTTGTCCGTGGCTGCATACTTTGATACCATCAATTGCTAACTGTATATTTACCCGACAGTCGTGGATGAGCTTTGCCGCGAGAAATTCCAGCCATTTCTGACAGCCTTGGTTGAAAAACTTGCGTTCCTCGTCTTTGTCTGGGCGATCGGGATCTAAACCCAAACCCTCCTGAAGTACATAGTAGTGCGATACCAACCACATCGGCATATCCAGTACCGGAGGTCGCCCCATCGGACTTTCTTCATAAGTGAAGAACATGGCGTTGATACGCGGTAGCAAAGCTAGCTCAACGAACGGCTTGTATTTGATGTCTGTAAAATATTTATGGATAAACTGCTTAACAGTGATTTTAAATGCAGAGGGGTTGTTCTCGTTCTCGGCGTACCATTGCTTCAGGAATTTCTCAAAGTCCTGGAAACCTTGTTGTATTTTGTATTGTGTGTCATTGTCTAGATTATGAACAGAAATATCGCCATTATTAGAAACTTTGAAGCCATAAGTATCTTCTGGGGTTGCACCGTAAGAGAAAAACGAAGCTTCATTCACCAGTGTCCCTACATACTCGTTTTGGGGTAGACCAATTTCTTCCCAAAGATCCAGCATGGCATTATAGGTATTAATGTTAAAGTCATTAACTCCCATATCTACCCATGTATTGGGGCGATCGAGTCGTGAAAGATCGAGTTCTTGAGTTAGGGCATTTCCCCCAACGCGATCGGCTTGTTCGTAAACAACAATCTCTATGTTTCCCTTACTATATTTGTGCAGGTAATAAGCAAGAGAAAGACCAGAGACACCGGCGCCAACGATCGCAATTTTCATACTGAACCTCTAGATGGATGATTTTTAATTTACCATTAAAAGTTCAATTTTTTCTAATTTCTGCCGAATCTCCTGCACGGGTTGGGCGGTGAGAAAAGTTTGTTTGATTTGTTCGGATTGCAATCGCGATCCTGTATCTTCAACGAGTTGCAAAGCTTGGCGATAAGCTGTCACTGCTTTCTCAGTTTGTCCGCATTGAGAGTGTAAATCTCCCATAGCTGTATAAGTTTTCCAGAGTTGGGGAGGATTACCGAGTTCTTCGGCAAGCGCGATCGCTTTTTCTAAGCATTCCTGCGATCGTTCAATATTACTTTGAGCGAGGAAGGCTTGACCCATTAACCGCCACCCTTTGACGATATTTTTGCGGGTTTTTGTCGGTTCGGCTAGCTGTAGGCACTCCTGGGCTAACCTCAGCCCTGATTCTGCATCTCCCTGTATCAATCGCAATTCGCCCAAGCTGTGACAGCAGTGCTGCAAGTACCGCCACTTCATCCATTCTTCGCCCCACTTCCCGGATTGTTGGGAATCGCGATAAACCATCAGTAACAAAGATTCGGCTGTAATTAAATCTTCTTTCAGCAGATAGCAATCCCCCAAATTTATCGCGGCATTGCGAATAATTTCTGGGTCGCCTATTTTCCAAGCAGACTGCAATCCATCTTGATTGTATGGGATAGCTGTTTCTATGTTGTAAAGTTCGCTGTACAGCCAACCTAAAGTATTGAGGATGCGACTTTTCCAAACTTTGTCACCGAGGCGATCGCTTAATTTTAATGCCGTTTCCAAGTCAGAAAACGATCCTTCATATTTACCCTTACCGCAGCGAGTAATTCCTCTTTCCCACAAGTTCATCATCCAGACGAGGAGGATATTGTCATCTCGGCCAATTGCGACTCCCCGATCGCCTAATTGGTGTGCGGGTTCGTATTCTCCTTTCCAGTTATAAACTAGACCCAGCATAAAAGTATTCAGACCTTCCTGAATTTTATCACCAGTCTCCTGACTCCAATTTATTCCTTGAGAAAAACAACCAAAAGATTCATCTAGCTTGGCCGTCACGCCATAGATGTAGCCCATGACAAATTGGCTGGCGGCTAGCATACTTTTGTAGTCGATTTCTAATGCCAAGTTATAAGCTTGTTGGGCATATTCGAGGGCTGGCTCGAAGTCATGGGCCCAGAACAAACCATACCCGATGTTGTAAAGCGCTTCTGCTTCCTTCTGTCTGTCACCTCGACGGCGACAGACTTCCAACATATTTTGATACGCAGCAATTGAAGGCTGGAATTCACTCAGGAGAAAATGAACTTGTCCCACTCCTGCATAAATCGAAATTAAAGTATTGTCATCTACAGAATTTCCCAGTTGTTCGCAAACCGTTAAGGCTCGCTTGTAATGAGATAGCGCTTCAGGATTAACATAAGCTTGCTGTGCTTTTTGTCCGGCTTTAACCAAATAATCCAGTGCTTTGTCCCAGATTTCTGCCTGCTCGTAATGATAGGCGAGAATCTCATAATATTCTGGCATATCGTTACCATAATGTTGCTCGTACCAATCAGCCACCCGTTGATGTAACGATCGTCGCTGGGCAAACAACATCAGGTTGTAAGATACTTCTTGAGTGATGATATGTTTGAAAATGTAAGCTAATTCTGGCTCTGGTGTCATCAGCGGTGTCAGATCGAAGACTGCCAGTTGTTTTAGATACTCTGTTAATTGCTTTTTATCTGCTTCGATGGGGTGAACTTCTTGCAATATTTGTAAGCCAAATGTGCGTCCGATCGCACTCGCTACTTTTAAGGTAAGCTGCATGGAAGGAGAAAGGCGATCGATGCGACTGGTAATCACCCCCTGAACCGTATTTGGCAAGTTCAAACTGTCTAAATCAGAGACTCCGGGTGGGAGGTTACACTTACCGTCTCGAATCACAATTAAATCGGCATCACGCAGCGCATAAGCGATTTCTTCGCTGAAAAAAGGATTTCCCTGGGCTTTTTGAGCAATTAAATTGGTGACTGATGGCGGTAGGGTGTTTACTCCCAAACGCTGACACACGAGTTGCAATGTATCTGACTCATCTAGTACCTGCAATTTTAAATGCTGGGTGTGCGGAGATTGGAGTAATTGCAGGTAGTCATCGGGTGGTTTTTCTGTCAGAGGACGCGTGGATATCGTTAATAGTAAGTGTTGAATTTGTTGGCTGACTTGCAATGCGAGTGTCCAAGAAGCAGAATCTAGCCAGTGTGCGTCCTCTAATACCAAGAGTTTGGGCGATTTACGAGCAGCAATTTGTAAAACTTCAACTAAAAACTTGTGCGTTTGATCGGCCCGTTCTTTGCCGCTGAGAGATGCGGTCATCTCAGTTTCTGGGAAATCGAAAGGTAGCACGATATTAAGCAATGGTGCCAACTCTAAAATCTCCGGTTTTTCTGCCAAAATTTCTAAAACTTTTTGGTGGTTATTGCTTGAGTATTTTTGGTTAGCTGTTTCCTGTTCTCGATCGCTTGTTGGTTGTTGAATTTCTAGATTGTTTTTGTCTTCTAAGTCTAAATTGAACACCTGACTGAAGACTTTGCGCCAAACATAGTAAGGGGTAGATTTTTCAATCGCATCCGCATTTCCGAATAAAATCTCTAGTTCTTTCTCCCGCGCTGCTGCGATAAAATCTTCTACTAACCGAGATTTACCAATACCCGGTTCGCCGGAGATAATTAAAACTCCACTAATATTGTTT
This sequence comes from Microcoleus sp. F10-B2, assembly GCF_036704965.1. Classification (NCBI taxonomy): domain Bacteria; kingdom Bacillati; phylum Cyanobacteriota; class Cyanophyceae; order Oscillatoriales; family Microcoleaceae; genus Microcoleus; species Microcoleus sp. F10-B2. The sequence goes on from NZ_JAUBTB010000011.1 coordinate 79,505, forward strand.
TCTAAAAAAGCTTGTAGTTGAAATGCCAGTTGCGATCGCTCAAGAGCGCGACCGACCATCTGACTCTGGTATTCTAAAGTTGTATGACTGGATTTAGCTGCGATCGACTGACCCGTGGGACGATAAATTTTAATTGGGTGGGCTTTGCCTTTAACTCGAATTGGTTCTAAAGATTCAAACTGCCAACTCTTTTGGGCTTCCCGATAAGTCATCTCATCGCATAAAATCTCGTTACTTGCAGCTTGCATCAATCGTGCCGAGAGGTTCACCACATCTCCCAATACGGTATATTCCCGTCGGCATTCGTTACCCACAGTCCCGCAGTAAACTCGACCTGTGGTGACACCAATCTTGGAATCAAAACCCAGACTCCGCAATCTCACTTGTATCGCTTGTGCTGCCTGGACACCTCGTACAGCATCATTTTCATGAGAGATTGGCGGCAAACCAAAAGCTGCGATCGCTACCAAACCCTTATCATCCATCATCACTTTTCGCAGAGTCCCTTCATACTGAAACAAGACACTCTGGATAGTCTGGGTACAGGACTGAATCTGTTTTAAAGCCGCTGGGGTTAAGTCTTTTACTGGCGGTAATCCGATAAACAATACGGTGACTCGGCGCAGTTCCGACAGCCACTGGCTTTGTCCTGCATCCAGTCGCGCTAGAATATCTGGGGATATATATCCCCGCAAAGCGTTTACCATTTCTGGCATTAAGATTGGGCAATTGGGATTGGAGAATTGAAATGGGGGAATTGGAAATTGGGCAGAGGAATTGTCAAGTTTTCCTGGTGTTAATAAGTTCTTTTCCTCTACTCCGAAATCACTCCCAAATTGTTCTTCTGCCCCCTTTTTCAACTCATTCAATCTCACAACTCCCGACTCTAGGAGAGTCCCTTCGCAGTAATGTTGAATCAGCGTCCAACCTTCAGGGGAAATACAGGCTTCGCCAGATTTCGCTTGAACTTCAGCTAGCGCCATTTGATTCAGAGGTTGACCAGCGACTAAATATTCCCAAGATCCGTTTACCCCACCAACGTGCAGACTCATTAAATCTCCTGCTGCAACACCGATATGCAGGGTAAGACTAACGTCTCCAGCAACGTAATGGCTGAGTTTTTTGAGAATTGCCAAGCTACACTCAGCAGCGCGGTAAGTTGCTGTCACCAGTGACTCGTCCGTGGCGGGCCAAATCGCCAACATGGCATCTCCAGCAAACTGAATGATATCGCCACCGCGATCGGTAATCAGTTCAATCAGTTGTCCAAAATAGGCGTTCAGATGCTTGGTTAGTTCTTCTGCACCATCAGGTCCGCTTTGGGCTAGGCGTTCGGTGAGGGCTGTGAATCCAGAAATATCGGTAAACAAAACTGCCGCTTTTAAGTGTTCTTGCAGCGGTGTTGGTAAGATTTCTGAGTGGACTGCGATCCGTTTGAGTAGACTCTTGGGCGCATAGCTGGCCAAAATTTCTTCGAGTCCAAGCATATAGAGTGTTTTAACTGATGTTCTAGTTTTGAATTGCTTTTAGATGCACCCTTAATATCTATTTTCACCGTCTATGGCGATTGTAGCAGACCTGAATCTTGCTAGAATCCATTACAGATATTCCCGTACATTGTCCGAAACAATTGTGACTGTAACAATTGTGACTGTATAGAAAAATTTGCTAGGCAAGATTTTGAGTTGAGTGACCTCAATAAAGATGCTGGCGGGCGATCGTAACTTTAGAGAATGTCAACAGTCAACAGTCAACAATCACCTGACGGTGTTACCGGAATTAATATCAGATCTGTTCGATCGCCCGATCGACAGCAGTGCGGGCGCGGAAACTCAGCGCAGGACGATCGATGCGATCGCGCAGCGATTCAAACAGCGCGATCGCCCCTTCTCGATCGCCCAAACCTAAAGCACCCTCAATCAAAATTGCCCAAGCCAGAGCAATCTCGCTGGGATGATCGACCATCTGAGCGGCTTCTAAAGCAACTTCAGCGCGGGCTGTTGCCAAAAGAGGTCGATCGCACTCTAAATCCACTTGAGCCGCCCCAATTAGCACGTAAGACAGCATCCGTTTGGCATCCACCTGCTGCAAAGTCGCGATCGCCCGCTCCAAAGCAGCATCGGCTTCAGTTTGCTGAAGCTGATAGTTTGCTAAAGCTAAAAGTGCATTGGCGATCGCACCTTCACTACCTTCGCCTTTAATTTTGGCTCCGACGATCGCCATTTCGTGACAATAAGGCAATGCCGCCGCCGGATCGCCCGCTTCGAGTTCCGTCATCGCCAAATAGCTGAGGTTATAACACTCGCACCAGCGATCCTGCTGGGCCGCGGCCAATCGCCACGCCTGTTGCCACAAAACTCGCGCTTGGGCATAGTTCCCGTGATGGCGCTGTACGGCACCGAACCCTTGGTCAATTCCGATGTTCTTCAAACCAACTCTCTCAGCCAGGGACTGCGCCTCTAGCAACAATGCTTCTGCCCGCGCCATTTCCCGTCCAATTTCCGCCAAGCAAGACCCGCCATAGGCCAGCAATCGCACGGCAGTAGCTGGACTGGATGCCCGACTTACCTCTGCTGCGCGCAGCGAGTGTTGATGAACGTTAGCGAAGTTGCTGCGATCGAAATGCAGGATCACCAATGCCTCAAGTCCCGTGGCTTCTGCTTCTTCTAAACCTAGAGCATTGGCTTCATCGATTAAGCGGTGCAGCTCGCTGTCGAGTTGAGAGACTCGATCGCCCGTAACGCCTGCGATCGCGCTAACCCGCAGCAATTTTAAATGCAATTGAATGCGAGTGCGATCGTCAAGTCCTTGACACTGCTCGATCCCAAGCTGAGCTAGGTCGGACGCCTCGGTGTAGGCAAACAATTTCAGGCAGCGTTCGGCGGCACAGAAGGCGCTAGACGCTGCTAATTCTCGATCGCCCCCGATGGCCGCGTGACGGGCAATATCGCCAGCCCATGCGCCGTCTGGTGTGGAGAGTTGATTCAACTTATGGGCAATTTGCAAATGTATCAAATGGCGGCGCGGTTGTGACAACTGCCGGTAGACAGCCTGACGCACAATATCGTGAGCAAAGTCATAGCCCATTTCGTCACCGAGAGAGGCGCTGGGACGGATAATGGTTTGTTGTTCGAGCTGTTCGATCGCCATCAGCAATTTCGGCAGCGGATAGTCTGCCACATGAGCCACGGCTGTCGGTTTGAAGCTCCGCCCCAATGCAGCGGCCCAAGGCAAAAATTCGCGAGCCATGTCATCTAATTGGTGGAGGCGATCGCGGATCAAAGCTTCTAAATTATCAGCATGAGTAGACCGATCCTGGGACAATGCCCGGGCAACTTCCAGCGCAAACAGGGGATTCCCCCCACTATCGATAAATACGCGATCCACCGCTTCTTTCGATAGCTCTAACGGATTAACCGCTTGCTGTCTGCGAATCAGTTCAGCCGTTTGTTCTCGATCGAAAGGATGCAATTCCAGCGTTAGCAGCCGTCGCTCTCGTCTGAGTGCCTGCACCACCCGCGAGATGCCCGCATTCTCCTCTAGTTCCCTGGAACGCCCGGTGCAGGCGAATAAAATCGGCTTATGACTCAGCAAGCGGATGGCGTAGTGCAGCAATGCCGATGAAGCTTCATCGATCCACTGAATGTCATCCAGAATGACGATTAACGCAGCCTCACTGGCAGATTGAGCCAGCAATTGTACCACCGCATCAAACAGATGACTGCGATCGGGCGGAGCTTTCCCAGGTTGAGCGAGCTCTGGGAGCAAGAAACCTAGCTCCGGCGGAATGTTGAGGGCGGGGGGAATAACGATCGATCGCAAAGCATCAATCCAGATACCGTAGGGTCGCACCATCTCGGCCGCAAATCCGCGTCCCCACAGCACTTGCACCGCCTGTGCCGTGGCTCGCAGCTCTTCCAGCAAGCGAGTTTTGCCGATTCCGGGTTCGCCGGCGAGCAAGAGCACTGGCGATGCCTCAGCGTTAGCGTTCGCGCCGCAGTTCGCAAGCAGTATCGGCTTTGCCCACTGCTGAATCAATGCCCATTCGCGATCGCGTCCCACTAGAGGCGACAAAGCTAAAGGTGAGGGAAACAAATTCGTTTGGGGTGGCCCAGCGGAGTGAGACGAGGGTTGAATGTCGGGCGCTGCGTCTTCCAGCAACAGTTGCTCGTAGAGCTTGCGAGTGATCGCACTAGGGTCAACTCCTAGTTCCTCGCGCAGCAAAGTCATGCAGCGGTGGTAGACTTGCAGTGCATTGGCGCGATCGCCGTTCAAATGGTGCGATCGCATCAAAGCTGCGTAGCTGGTTTCGTGCAGCGGATCGATCTCCAGTAAGCGCTGTGCAGAGCGGATTGCAGCCCGATAATCACCCTGAGCTTCCGACAGGCGAGTCAGAGATTCGAGTGCGTGGAGCAATTTCTGTCGCAGGTGTTCGCGTTCTGGAAAAATCCACTCATCCTCACAACTCGGCAGCAAATCACCGCCGTAAAGTGCGATCGCTTGCTCCCAGGCTGTTCTGGCACCGTTAACATCTGCGGCTCGTTCCGCTGCTTCTGCGGCGGCGAATGCCCGTTCAAACTCAGCCACATCCAGCACGAAAGGCGCATGGGGATGCCATTGCAGGGTTTTGGCATCCGCCAGCAGGTAGCGATCGGCATCGGGGAGTCCCTGACGCAGGTGATGCAATTCCCGGCGCAAGTTGGTGCGAGCTTGGGCCTCGGTTGAATCGGCCCAGAATTGAAAGGCAAGCCGCTGACGGGTTTGCGGGATATCGCGATGCAGTACCAGGTAAGCCAACAAAGCTTGCGGGCGCTCTGCGGTGACACCGACAACGGGTTTGTCTGCACAGGAAAGGCAGAATCCGCCTAGTAGTTTGATATCTAAGGTAGAAAGCATATAGCTGGATATTATTTGTGATTTTAATCCATTCTCCGGCGTGTTAACTTCAGGAATGTCCGCAGGTGGCGATCGCAAATTGAACAGTTCGCGATCGCAACAACCCGGTTTCTTCACGTAATTTGGTCGTATACGCTCGATCGCGACAAGGAGAAACCGGGTTTTTTTGGGTAGCGTGCGATCGCGAACTGTTGAAATGACATTACTATGTTATCCGCGCGGCGGTCTGTTTGAAGCCACACTTTTGTATTTTTAATATAAATGTGAAATAGATGCGGTACGATCTATTTCACTACCGCTCTCAATCAATGCAATTAACAAGGCAAACATGACCGCCAAAATTGCTACCCTCAGCCTCTTGTTTATAGTTTTTACTCTAGCATTTAGCAACAGGTCTTTCCAAAATTCTCTGTTAAAACTTTTCTCTGACAGCAACTCTACCAACGAATCAACATCGGGATTGACAAAGTTAGCCGCAAAAACGAAAAACCAGGACCCAAAAAATACCATGCAACGTATTCTCTATGACAGCGCACAATTAGAAAAACTAGCTAGCGATTTCCAATTTATAGAAGGCCCGATTTGGCATCCAGACGGCTTTTTGCTGTTCAGCGATATTCCCGCCAATATTATCTATAAATTCGCTTCAAATCAGCAAGTTGAGGTATTTCGCCGCCCTTCGGGAAAAGCCAACGGGAATACTTTAGACAAAGAAAACCGCTTGCTTACTGCCGAACACGAAAATCGCCGCGTATCCCGCACAGAAAAGGACGGCAAAGTTATCACATTGGCGGATAGATACGAGGGCAAGCGGCTCAACAGTCCGAACGATTTGGTTGTTAAATCCGACGGCAGCATTTATTTTACCGATCCGTCCTACGGTGTTAGTAAAGAGCAAGAAGAATTGGGTTTTTACGGTGTTTACAGGCTGGCACCAGACGGAAAATTAACTCTGCTGGTTAAGGATTTGGTGCTGCCGAACGGCCTCGCATTTTCACCAGACGAGCAAAAACTTTATGTCAACAATTCGGAAGCGGGATACATTGCCGTTTTCGATGTAAAACCGGACGGAACTGTTACAAATGAGCAGCTTTTTGCGGAGTTAAAAGATGCTAGCAAAAGCGGAGTTCCCGACGGTTTAAAAGTTGATGTAGAGGGGAATGTTTACAGTACCGGGCCGGGGGGAGTGTGGATTTTTTCGCCGGATAGCAAGCTTTTGGGGAAGATTTCTGTCCCTGAGACGGCGACTAATTTGGCCTGGGGAGAAAGCGATCGCAAAACGCTTTATATTACGGCAAGTAAAAGTCTTTATCGGATTCGGCTTAAAATTGCGGGCGTGGGGGCTGGAAAATGAGCGAAAATCGGGCGGAGTTGAAAGTAAAGCGGTTTTTATTAGGGGTAATTGACCGGGCATGATATAATCTTAGGTTTGAGAATCAGTCCTTCCCGATTCTTTAATCTCAAATCTCCAATCTCAAATGGTATTAATAGCTCGGTTGCACAAATTTCTGACTGCTACAGTCGATCGCAAATCCCGATCGCGCACAATATTTTGGTTGACTTTGAGCTTGACATTTGCTGCACTTTATGCTATTTTAGGACTCAAGCAAGTCTTCAGCGCCGAGTATATGGTGCAAGACGATGCGAGGCAGCACGTTTTCTGGATGATGCGGTTTGTCGATCCTGAATTATTCCCCAACGATTTCATTGCTAATTATTTTCAATCAGTCGCCCCCGCAGGATACAGCACGCTCTACAAATTAGCAGCAACACTTGGCATTCACCCGCTATTTTTTCACAAAATATTGCCGCTATTTCTCGGCTTAATCTCCACCTATTACTGTTTTTGCCTTTGCCTAGAAATGCTGCCAGTGCCGATGACTGGATTTATTGCATCTTTGCTGTTAAATCAGCATATGTGGATGACCGACGATTTGGCTTCCACAACGCCAAGAGCTTTTATCTATCCGATATTCCTTGCTTTTTTATATTATTTGTCGCGCAGTTCGCTGCTGCCTTGTTTGGGGGCGATCGCCCTGATCGGACTATTCTATCCTCCTTATGCCTTGGTTGCTGCCGGAATTTTAGTTTTGCGCCTGCTATGCTGGGAAAACGGCGGTTTGCGCTTGTCGGGCGATCGAACTAATTACCTATTTTGCACTACAGGTTTGGGAGTAATCTTTTTAGTAATGCTGCCCTATGCCTTAGATAACTCTGAATTTGGCCCAACTTATACCGCAGCAGAAGCGAAGCAAATGGCCGAATTTGCCCCCAACGGCAGAAATGCTTTTTTTCGGCCAAATCCGGTAGATTATTGGTTGACAGGGCGGGGCAGCGGGATGTTTCCCAAGTCGCTGTTTACGCCTGTAACTCACTGTGTCGGATTGTTATTTCCGCTGCTGCTGTTTTGGCGATCGGCCTTTCCCTTAGCAAATCAGATTCAAAGCAAAATCTGGCTTTTGCTTCAGCTATTTTTAGCATCCTCGGCGATGTTTTTTGCTGCTCACGCCACCATTTTTAAGCTGTATAACCCAGGTCGATATACTGCCTACAGCTTGCGATTTATTGTTTTTTTGATAACTGCGATCGCCCTAACGTTAATCATTGATGGAGTCGGTCATTGGGCATCAAAAACCGCAACAACATTTCAGTTAAAAAATCAAGTTGCCCTAATGACGACAGCGATTATCGCTGTCGCAGTGGTGCTTTATCCATGCTTGGTGGAAAAATTTCCCACAGTCGGATATATAGAAGGTAAAATGCCGGCTTTGTACAAATTTTTTGAGCAACAACCTAAAGATATCCTGATTGCTTCGATCGCGGCAGATACGGATCATTTGCCAACATTTAGTCAGCGTTCGGTTTTGGTGGCAAAGGAATATGCAGTGCCTTTTCATAAAGGCTACTACAGCAGATATCGGCAGCGAGTTAGGGATTTAATTCGCGCTCAGTACACTCCCGATCGATCTGTATTGCAAAACTTCATTAATAGCTATGGAGTTGATTTTTGGATGCTCAATCGCAATGCGTTGACTCTTCAGTATTTAGAGGATTACGGCTGGCTCGATCAGTTTGATACTACACAAGAGGCGATGCTTTCTTTCAAACAAGGGAAAATTCCCGCCTTAGCTTCAGCAATCACAAGTTGTACTGTTTTTCAAAATGAAGTTGTAGTGGTTTTGGATGTGTCTTGTATTGTGAAAGTGACTGGTAGTTAAGATGAAGCAGAGCAAGCAACGGAGGACACGGCATTGCCGTGTCCCACCCCAATAATCTGGAGAGGACACGGCATTGCCGTTTCCCTACCTATGGCCCGATTAATTGTAGTAGGGAAACGGCACGGCGCCGTGTCCTGACTGTGGGTAATGTTAATTCCGATGCCACCGGATTTAATATGACTGGGAACCTGAAAAAAATCGGTTTTCTTGACTAAAAATCTCGGTTTTCCGGTTGCACCGGAGGCAAAAAACCCGGTTGGCGACCCTAAAATTAGTAGTTTAGTGATTTCTAGTGACAATCCCGCTGCGATTGCCACTCCCGATCGGTGATTTTGCGGATATGGTGCAATTAAATAATCTCCTAAATCAAAGGTGAATAGAGATCCGGGGTCAGGTTGGTAGAGAATGAAAAGTGCATAAAGGCTCGATCGCAAATTATCTCTTCAACAAAAACATGGCAACACTTTACGTCAACCCGCAAACAGGCAGCGATTCCGCAGCCGGCACTCAATCGGCTCCATTCAAAACGATCGCCCGCGCGATCGCCCGCGCTGCATCGGGAACTGCGATTCAGTTATCACCGGGAATTTACAGCGCTGCTAGCGGCGAAAAATTCCCCTTGGAAATTCCCTCGGGAGTAAAAGTTATTGGCAATGAAGCTAACAAAGGTAGAGGCATTCTGATTCAAGGCAGCGGCAAATTTGTAAGTCCCACCTCTGCAGGTCAAAATATCACTATACTGCTAGCAACCGAGGCACAATTGCGCGGAGTAACTGTTACCAATGTGGAGATTCGCGGTACGGGAGTCTGGATTGAGTCAACTGCTCCGACTGTGGCTAACTGCACTTTCACTCAATGCAAGCGCGAAGGCATTTTTGTCACGGGCAACGCTAATCCTGCGATTCTCGACAACATATTTATGGAAAACTCAGTGGCTGGCGTAATTACGGCGGGAACTGCTAAAGGAGTAATACGGCGCAATATTTTTCAAAAGACGGGTTTCGGCATTTCTCTGCAAGCTCAGTCGGCTCCTTTGATTGCTAATAACCAAATTTTGGAAAATCGCTCCGGTATAGTTTTAGCGGGGGAATCTAAGCCGATTTTGCGCAAGAATCGCATCGAAAAAAATACCGAAGACGGTTTGAATGCGGTGGGGAAGTCGCTGCCAGATATTGGTACGGCTCAAGATTTGGGCGGCAATATTTTTCTGAATAACGGTGAATTAGACTTGCAAAACGCGACTGGGGTTAAGATTTCTGCGGTGGGAAATCAGCTCAATCCTTCGCGGGTGAAAGGTTTATTTGATTTGGGCAATGTGACGACGCCAACTCCGACTCCTGACGGGCTAAAGTTCAGCGACATCAGCACGCATTGGGCTAAGGATTTTATCGATCGCTTGGCAAAGATGAATATTGTTAGCGGGTTTCCCAACGGCACTTTTCAACCTTACGAGATCGTAACTAGATCTCAGTATGCGGCTGTGTTGGCGAAGGCGTTTGAATTGGTGCCGCGCCGTGAGGCGACGGTTTTTAAGGATGTGGCGGCCGATTTTTGGGCGCAGGGAGCGATCGCCCAAGCTAATCGAGCTGGCTTTTTGGTGGGATACCCCGACAGCACGTTTCGCCCGGAACAGAATTTGACTAGAGTTCAGGCGATCGTATCTTTGGTAAACGGCTTGCAGTTGGCGGGCGGCAACCCCAATTCTTTGAGCGTTTATGTCGATCGAGCTCTGATTCCCAGTTTTGCCACCGACGAGATAGCAACCGCCACAGAGCGCAAAATCGTGGTCAACTATCCCGCGCGCGAAAAACTTTCCCCCGCCCGCGACATCACCCGCGGCGAGATATCCGCCCTCATCTACCAAACTCTGGTAGCCACAAAGCGGGCCGAGCCAATTAACTCTCCCTACATCGTCTGAGGGAATTGGGAGACAAGGGAGAGGAGAACTTGCGGTACAAAGAACCCACATCTTGCACCATTCTCGATTAACAGGGAAGATGCCTGTGAAGCCAAGAGTAGATTTTCTTGTGGGGTGGGCAGGAGAGCCCGCCCTGAAAGGATTATTGAGAATGGTGCAATATCTCAGAAGAACCAACCCATATCCCCTCGCACTTGTCTCCGATTGCCTCACTCTCACTCACTCTCACCCACTCTCCCAAGTCTTGATTTGCGAGTACCCGAATCGTTTTATGATTAAACATTAAGAAATTAAGCAATCCTTAAGGTTCGACTGTCAGATTATGGCTAAAATTCAATTTTCTCGGGGTATAGACGAAGATGCTGTGCCCGAAGTGCGCCTAACCCGTTCTAAAAGCGGAGAGCAAGGCACTGCCACGTTTATCTTTGAAAATCCCAAAGCTCTCAGCAGCAGCAGTACCGAAGACATTACTGGAATGTACATGATCGACGACGAAGGCGAAATCCTCACTCGCGAGGTTAAGGCTAAGTTCATCAACGGTCAGCCTGCGGGTTTGGAAGCTCTTTATCTAATGAAAAGTCCCGCAGAGTGGGATCGATTTATGCGTTTCATGGAACGCTACTCGGAAGCAAACGGCTTAGGATTTAGCAAGGCATAATGGGTAGTTGGTAATTGGTAATTGGTAATTGGTAATCCGCCGATCGCCGGTTGCCGGTTGCCGATTGCTTAGAACGAAGAAACTATGACGCAAATTCCTCACCCCGACTTATCTAAAATAACCGTAAATTGCGCTATCATTACTGTTAGCGACACGCGCTCGGCTGAAACAGACACTAGCGGCTTGTTAACTAAGAGGCTGCTAAAAGATGCGGGTCACTCTGTGGTAGCTTACACTGTTGTTAAAGATGATGCGGCCAAAATTGTATTGCAAATGCAGGCGTTTTCCCAGCGTGAAGATGTGGATGCAATCATTTTTAACGGCGGCACGGGCATCGCTCCCCGAGATACGACTTATGATGTGATGGAGAGTTTGCTCGACAGGATTTTACCGGGATTTGGGGAGATATTTCGGTTTTTGAGCTATCAAGAAATTGGTTCCAGGGCGATCGCCTCTCGCGCCGTTGCAGGCGTGTATCAAGGCAAGTTAGTCTTTTCTCTTCCGGGCTCTAGCAATGGCGTGAAACTAGCTGTGGAAAAGCTAATTTTACCTGAATTAGTTCACTTGGTGACGCAGTTGCGCGGTGGGTGAGAGCGAAAGTTCGGTTAATTGACTGACAATCAAGCAATATGGGCAGTGGGGAGTCGGGAGTCGGGAGTCGGGGAATGTGGAATTATTGACCTTGACTTGATCATCCCCCTCCTACCGGAAACGATATGAGGTCGCTTTCTTCAATTTCTTCAATCTCTTCAATCTAAAATCTAAAATCTAAAATCTAAAATCGATCGACTGGCTGCATTCACCGCAAGAAACGGGTGGCTTTGAGCCTACTCTGTGGCTAAAGTGAGGAAACATCAAAATTCCTTTGACTTAGACTAGATGATTTCGATGAAAAATGCGAGTGTCTGTGCTAGCGAAGATTATCACCGGATTGCTGGGGCGATCGCCTTTATGCGACAACACCACCTAAACCAGCCCACTCTGGCAACTGTGGCCCAACACATAGGACTGAGTGAATATCATTTTCAACGGCTATTTACTCAATGGGCCGGCATTAGCCCCAAGCGGTTTTTGCAATATCTGACAGTTGAATATGCCAAGTCAAAAATCACTCAGACTAAAAGCCTTCTGGACCTAACATTCGACGTGAGGCTATCGAGTCCTGGACGATTGCACGATTTATTTGTGAACTTAGAAGCAATGTCACCTGGGGAGTTCAAAGCAGGCGGAGCAGGTTTACAAATTCGCTATGGCATTCACGATACCCCTTTTGGCACATCTCTAATCGCGACAACTGCTCGCGGTATTTGTAATCTTTATTTCTTGGAGACAACAGACGAACAAACCGCCGCACAAAGACTGCAATTGACCTGGAAAAAAGCTGAAATTATCCGCGATGAGCAAACCACTCAATCATTGCGTGACCTGATTTTCAATTCAGAAACTCTCAGCGAGCAAAAACCGCTAACGCTGTTGGTAAAAGGCACTAACTTTCAGATTCAAGTTTGGCGGGCACTTTTGCAATTGCCATTTGGTGCGATCGCAACTTATCAGACTATAGCTCAAATGGTAGCACGCCCAACTGCTGCTAGAGCTGTAGGAAATGCGATCGGTAAAAATGCGATCGGCTATCTAATTCCGTGTCACCGAGTCATTCGAGAATCTGGAGAACTCGGTGGCTATGGCTGGGGAGTAGAGCGTAAAATAGTCATGTTAGGTTGGGAAGCTAGCCGTACAATCTGCGATTGATTATCCTTTTCGTTTGTTTGCGCGGCAATTATGAACCGCCCGGTGCGAACCCGCACGCCGAGTGGTGTAAGAGCGAAGAGCTAAATACCCTTCTGGGCCCGATTATCCAGCCCTACTTGAGACTCCGATTGTAGAAATCAGCAACTTTGTCAACGTACATCTTTGGGTTGGTATTGTAGCTTTCTGGATGTTTCTTCGCATAGGTTTCCCAGTATTCGGCTGAAGGATATGCTTCTCTGAGGCGGCGAGCGTTTTGTATAGGCGTATAAGGATCGATCGCACTGTGAACGATCAAAACTGGCCTAGGGAAAATACGACCTATCTCCTGCACTGGCTTAGAAGAAGTTAGATCGTATCCAGTCAACAAATGTCCAAACATCATGGTAGAAAGAAGAAATATCCCAGGTAATCCTGAAGCTGACTGCCAATGCTTCTGAATAATTGGATAAACCTCTGCGTAACTACTGTCAGTGACCACTGCTCCGATGTCAGAGTCATCTGCTGCTGCTCCAATTACAGTAGCAGAACCCATTGAAACACCTAAAACCCCAATCTTTTTTGGCTTAAATCCCCGGATTTTAAGCCAATTCACTGCTGCAATAACATCTCGCCTTTCTGTAATTCCAAAGGTGAAGCGAGAATCAGCACTTTGCCCATGTCCTCGCAGATCGATCGTAAGTATCGAAAAGCCTTTTTGATTCATAGCTGAACCAAACTCGGCAAACTTTCCAGCAAGCTCACAAGTCCGACTGGAATTCAATCCATGCACTAAAATTAATACCTTATCTGTTGCTTTTTCTGGAATAAACCAACCAGCAACCTCCACGCCATCAGGTGTACGAAATGTTACATTTTCAGGAGGAACAGCAAAAACAGATGCTTTAAGAGGGTCAAAGCATCTGTTTGGCTTTGAAAGAGTATGTCCTGCATAAGCTGAGATGCCGAAATAGCCAACCACTAGAAATGCTGAGATACCTGAAGCTAACTTAATAAAAAGATGCTTTTGGGCTTTCATTTATTTTGTTACCTAGTTCTTGCAGATTATTTTCAGCGAATGTTCGATAGAATTTCCTGGCTGCATCGGTACCGCGTTAGCAGGTTGAGTGAAATATTCCCCCGACGTTCTTACCTTGTTGCATTAAATTGTTAAAAAGGTCTACAGCCAATTTGGTATGCCCAATATAATACTCAATACCTCTTTGACGCAGCAGTTCTTCAGTTTCTGGACAGGTATATAGCATCAGTTGCATACCACGTGTCAAAACCATAAATTCTATACCTTGCTCTAAAATTTCTTCGATATCAGCAGGTTGAATACCGGGTTGGTGACGAGTACCTGTGAGTTTCCAATCCCATTCCTTAGCACCTCCCGACCATACTTTACAATCTTTGAATTGACAAGTTTTGCCGTCAGCGGTTACTTTAATATGTCCCCAAGAGATATGAGTAATCAGGCTTTGATGAAAATTGCTCATAATATTTTTTAAACAAACTAAAGAAATAACTAATGTAGATAGGAGCGCCCAACCGCTAAATTGAGATGCCGCCAGTAACTTTAGTTTAACTGAAATTGTCTCTATTTCAGTAAATCAAGGCTCGTTTACAAACATCGAGTCCTTGAGTTAAGCATTCCTCTCGCCACTTTCGAGATATGGGTGCAAACATTTCTACCAACTGATATTTTGTCCATTCATAGTTCTGGTGTGACTTACGCTCAGAAACCAGGTTTTTACCCAATGTCGATAGACCGCAAATAAATTTCAGGGTGCAAGGGCAATCTACACTATTTATAGTGTGTTTCGCCAGCTTTCTAATCCTATTGTTTCCGGTTGCATCAGTATAGTTCAAATATCCCAACAGTCAGTTGTCAGGAAAGCATAATTTTACTCAACACTCAACAGCCAAAAGTCATCTCGCTCGTGCAACCGGAATCACTATCCAGCAAGATAGGTTATTCGATGAAAATCCCAGCCACTTTTTCTGCATTCATCGTCATGTGTACGACAAATTCATCTCCACCATCTTCAAAACTCAGTTTCCACAAATAAATCTGACAATTACCTTGTTTTAGCTCACCAAAATAATTAATTGAGTATCCCTTTTGCAGGCGGGAAGCGAGCTGATCGCTAACTTCGTCAAACATTTTTTGTGTAATGCTCGTTTTGTAGCCTGCATCACCAACTGTAGTAAAAAGCTCGTAATTTTTCGATGCCGTGGCATCCAAGATAACCTGCAAACAATCAATGACCTTTTGAGAGGGGGCTGTCAAGTTCATGATGATGTCCTTTAGTTAGGGTTTGATCAAAATCAGTAACAAATGGCGCTGTTAATAGCTCCTACGTCGGTCTAATATCAAATCCGGTTGCATGGGAATTATTTATCAGTAGGGGGCGCGATCGCAGAAATTTTAAAATCCACAGATTAGACTATTTACACTCACGCACCACCCCAAGAACTGAATAATATCGATGCAACTTTACTATTTATAGCAGTTTTCAATCGAATTAAATAAAGACAGCTTTAGACACGGCACTGCCGTGTCCTACCCGATATCTGTAGTGCACTATACTGAAAACCGCTAGATTGCCTCAGCAACAATAGTGCGGTGTCGGACTGTATTGCAAGTGATTGTGGGCTGGGCAAAACCAGAATCAACTAAAGCTTGCTCAATATCCAACCCAAAATACTGATCCAAATAAGGCTCCGTACTCTTGAGCAAAGTCAAAATATAAGGAGGCATTTTGGCATAAACTTCCGACTGAGGATTCATATCCATAATTGTCAAATGTCCGCCAACACGCAGCAAACGCCTCGCTTCCCGGAATATTTCTCTAGTAGGTTTCGGCGGCAATTCGTGACAAACTAAAAAGATAGAAACTAGGTCGAAAGCATTCGCAGGCAAACCAGTAGATTCAGCTGCAGCGTGCACCCAAGTTGGAGATTTTTGATTTAAAAATTCCGATTCTCGCTGTTGAGAACGGTATTTAGCAACTGCTAAAAAATAAGGGGACAAATCCACCCCAGTCATCTTCGCTTCCGGGTAAACATCCCCAAGAGCAAACGTACTCATTCCCACACTGCATCCCAAATCAACAATATCTTGCGGTGAAGAAGCAATTTGAGATTGGATGATTTCGTGATAGCTGGCGCGGAGTTTAGCATCGCCTTCTGCACCCGCTTCCGGCCAAATTCCGGCGTGAACAGTGCGGGCGGCTACTTCAAATTCTGTCGCTGCTTCCCAACTCATATGACCCTTTTCGTAGCCATGAAATGAAGTGAGGTAATATTTCGGGTAAACAAGATTGGGATTTTGCACGCTGAGCAATTCTGCATCCCAATTCCGGGACACAAGTGCTTGGACTTCTTGTCGCCAATGCACTCCGATTTTTGCGGCTCTTTTCATCATCATTTCCCGCGCTTGGTGCTTGGCTAGATTAGCCAAAGGCTTGATGGAGATTACGCCATTTACTAAGCGCGAGGCTAATCCCGGAGTTTTGTTAACTGCAACAGTCATATTTTAGTTTTTTCTATTTAGCGCCATTTATTTTAACACAGTGCGAGTATTTTGAGTTATCTATATAATGAAACTTAACTTTGTGCTGGCGAGTGAAATGCAAATGTTTTGTGAAAAAGACTTTTTTAATGAACCGCAGAGGGCGCAGAGAACGCAGAGGATCGAGAAGAGAGACAAGCTCAGAGGATTGCAAAACTGGAGCTGGTCGTCTAATATTTATTTGTGCTTACCTACTTAGTTCTGGGGAATTCATCGGGAATCTGGAATCACATTTGCAGAAGTTGGAGTATTTGGAAGAACACTTTAAATCTGGCTATTCAGGAGTTTGTGATGAGCAAATCAATTGTGGAATTGGTTGACAATCTGCCGTCTGGTGGCGTCACTGTGAAGATGTTAAAATCTCTCGATTTTGTGGTTCCGGGGGAGTGGAACAATCTCACGGGTTTTGATAATACTATTCAAGCGGTGACAGGGGAAACAAAGCGCAAATTAGTTGAGAAAATTCGCGATCGCGCGATCGAGCTTTACGCTAACCCCAACGAGCCCTATCAAGGCGCAGTCAGGCTTTACCAGTTAGCAGACAGCGCCGACAGTGCGTTAGGTGCAACGGCTATGGCGAATAAAATCGGCGAAAACATCGGCTTTCTTTCCTTTCTGAACCGCCTCACTCCCAAAGCTGACACAACTCAAACGATCGACTTGTGCGTCAAAGTGGCGATCGAGCTAATTGCCTTCTGCAAACTTAACAATATTTCCCTTGACAATGTGGGAAGCTTTGGTAATTATTTATCCCATTACAAAGGCGAATCTCTGATGCGGATGGCTGCTTTAGTTTGTGCTGACGGTTTAATTCCCCTCGGCCCGGACTTCCTTAGAGTAGCACAAAATACCCTAGGCGGATTGAATCCTTCAACCTTGCAGCAAAACTCAACATTCCAAAATATCAGCAACCTAATTCCCGGCGCAAATAATTCACAAAAGTTCGGATTTGTGACAGCAACTTTCGCCTCAGCCCAAGGTTGGATGAACAATTTAGTACAGTCTCGCGGCTTAACTCCCGCCACAGTTTTAGGCCATCTCAAGCAATACGTTGATGTTACTGATGACAAATTGGATTATGTGGCGGCGTTTTTAGACATGACTACCAATTATTACGAACATACGGGAATTCAGACGGTTGCTCGCCGATTGATCGATCGAGCTTATGCTGAAATAGCCTCTGGCAGAGACTAGCATTTCTCAGTTGAGTGAAGTACAAATATCGGGTAGGGACACGGCACTGCCGTGTCCCTACAGCCCTACAAATCAAGTCCTAGCAGAGAGGGATTAAGAAACCGTCGATCGCAATGTGAGTTAAAATAAGCAGATTATGTTTAGCAAACCTCTTTTAATCGCATTGTGAAAAACAAATCGCTTCCTTCATCCGTAACAGTCAAGCTCGGCAAATTTGTCTGGACATCAATGTGGCAATTAATGATGTCAAAACTCGCGCCGCCCGATCGCACCGGAGCATACATTCGCCCCACCAGCAGTTTCCGCAATTTTGTCAGCACAGCACCAGACAACCCTCACGGGCCCGCAGCGGGGCGGTATCGCCTCTTCGTGGGTACGGGATGCCCTTGGGCGCACCGCACTCTGGTGACGAGAGCGCTCAAAGGGCTTGAAGATGCGATATCCGTGTCTGTTGTCTATCCCTCGGAAGGGGGAATGTGGGTGCTGGAGTCGGAGACTTTTGGCTGCAACACGATGCCGGAACTTTACCAGTTGGCTTTACCGGGCTATCAGGGGCGGTGTACGGTGCCGGTGCTGTGGGATGACTCCAAAAAGGCGATCGTCAATAACGAAAGTTCGGAAATTATTGTGATGCTAAACTCGGAGTTTAACGAGTTTGCTAGCAATCCTCAAATGGATCTTTATCCTCTGGATTTGCGATCGCAAATTGACCAGTGGAACGAGAAGATTTACCAATCGGTGAATAACGGCGTTTATCGCTGCGGTTTCGCGCAATCTCAAGCTGCTTATGACTCGGCTTGCAGTGAATTGTTTGCTGTTTTAGACGAGATCGATCGATCGCTCTTGAGGAGTCGTTACCTGTGTGGCGATCGGGTGACTTTAGCAGACGTGCGGCTTTTTACTACTCTATTCCGTTTTGATGCCGTTTACTACAGCTTGTTCAAATGCAATGTGCGCCGCATTCAAGATTACGAGCATTTGGGAGCTTATCTGCGCGATTTGTACCAGTTACCGGGAGTTGCTGGCACTTGCGATTTGGAAGCTGTGAAGCGCGATTATTACGGCAATTTGTTCCCGCTGAATCCCGGCTGCATTATCCCCGCTGGCCCCGATCCGGCGAGTTTGCTCAAACCTCACGATCGCGCAGAGCTCAGAAACCGGGTTTCTTAACCCAATCAGGCGTGAGGATACCAGAATTATCGCTCTCACCCGGTTTCTTGGATGCTTGGGCGGAGTCCATCTTATGCTTGAATTTGATTTGTTGGCTGGTTTAAGCTGGTTAGAGTCGATAGGGGCATTTCTACCCCTACCTCTCCTTCAGAACGGAACGTGAAACTTTCGCTTCATTCCGCTCCTTGATATCTTCATCCTTTTTTACGGATACAATTCAAAACGGATGTTATAATG
The DNA here is from genome assembly GCF_036704965.1 of Microcoleus sp. F10-B2. NCBI lineage: Bacteria > Bacillati > Cyanobacteriota > Cyanophyceae > Oscillatoriales > Microcoleaceae > Microcoleus > Microcoleus sp. F10-B2. The sequence goes on from NZ_JAUBTB010000011.1 coordinate 98,098, forward strand.
GTTCTTGATTAGGAACCGTCATTGTCCGTTTTTGTGTCGTGACAGTGCTTATGCAGAAGTTGGAGATTTTTGTATTCATCCTTACCGCCTAGGGAGCGGGGTTGAATATGGTCAACTTCTACAATATCTGTAGGTGTAAAGTACAGACCACAGTGGATACATTTACCTTTTTGTGTCTTAAGCAGTGTTGCCACTCTTGTTGGTGTTTCAGGGTATTCTCCACGTCTAGAGCTCCAGTAAATCCAGTCACCGTCGTAAGGTGTTGAATTGCCTTTTACCTTGACGTGCCTTATTATTGGCGTTGCTTGGTGTTGGGCCAATTCTAAGCCTTCTTCTGTGCTGAAACACCAATTTCTGTCGCCTACTGTTCGCCAGTATTTGTCTTTATTGATGCTACCTTGTCCCCTTCTCCTAGCCCAAGCTCGTAATTTGTCATAGGTCAGTTGATCTGCCTTTGTGAAGGTTTCCTTGCTTACTACTGTTGAGTAATAGTTTGACCATCCCTTAATTATTGGATTCAGCCGACTAATTAAAGCAGATTGAGGGGCGGTTTTATGCGTGTCTATTACTTCTTCAATTTTCACAAGGTGAGCTTTGATTTTTGGTTGGGAAGGAGTGATTAATGTTTTAAAGCCAAGTGATATTCCTTTGGTATTTTTGGCACTTCGGTAGTTACCTACCTTATGTTGTTGTACGTGGAATCCTAAAAACTCAAACCCAACATTTCCATTATATTCGTTGAGGGTGTGGGTGAATTTTGTTTTACTTGGCTTTAATTCTAAGCCTAAATCACTCAACCATTCCGCAATTATGTTTTGACAGGCTATTATTATTTCAATGTCTTTGTGAATAATCACAAAATCATCGGCATATCGGATTAAACTGATTTCTTTTCGTTGGTTAATGGAATTTACTACGAATTGTTTAACCCGTTCTTCCATTCCATGAAGGGCTATGTTAGCCAGTAGCGGGGAAATCACCCCTCCTTGTGGCGTACCTTCAATGGTCGGGAAAATTTCACCTTGGTCTAATACCCCACTTTTAAGCCACGACTTAATTTGTTTTCTCAGTCGTGGATAGGTATTGATTTTGTCAAGTAACGCTTTGTGATTAATGCGGTCAAAGCATTTGGCAATATCAGCATCTAGCACGTATTTGGCTTTGTATCTGATACTGTTAAAAATAGCTCCAATCGCATCGTGACATGACCTACCTGGTCTAAAACCATATGAGTTTGGCTCGAATGAGGCCTCCCATTCTGGCTCAAGCGCTGCTTTCACAACTGCTTGTAAGGCGCGGTCGTACATTGTGGGTATCCCTAACGATCTTGACTCATTAGTTCCTGGTTTTGGTATCATTACCCGACGTGTCGGTTGTGATTTACCAGTTGGTTTGAGCTGACTTACTAGCTTAATTCGTTGCTTCGGGGTTAGTGATTTAATACCATCCACTCCGGCTGTACGTTTGCCAGTATTATCTTGCGTGACCCGTCGTACCGCTAATACCTTATTAGACCATGAATTAATCAATGTCTTCTGAAGCTTCCGAACTGCTTTTACATCGCCACGCTCACTTGCTTGATAGATACGTTTTTGCAACTTGAATGTCAATCTTTCGGCTTTTCGCCAATTGATTTGATTCCATTCCACCGTCGGGTTGTCCCGCGTTTTAGACTTATTCATTGCTACTAAAGTTCCTATCCTTGAAGTTACCATGCGTCTGTCTGCATATCTCTGTCATTACAACAGAGCGTTCGCTTTTGACACAATCCCTCTCTCATATATTATTCGTTAGCTACTTACTGGGTAATCGACCTGTTTCCAGAAATATATGAGAGTTACTTCGTTCCAAATACACATTCATTGAGTTTTTAGTGTGATGCTCTCCACCGGGTTTACGGGCAGTGCTTATAGGTCGAGGACAAAATCGCCTATGCCCTATCCTTGCCTTTTGGCTTGGTCTTAATCAGTCTTTACCGTATTTTTCAATGGGTTTATACATGATTCAGCCGTTAGACCATCTATAATAACGATGGTTCAGACACATCTTTGCTTTTGCTACACATGAACTCTTGCTCGACAGTTACCAGTTTCGGCTACCAGTATTCTGCCTTTTGTCCCCGCTTTATCCTGTTGGTTGCTATTCAACAACATAGGGGATATGCTTTCACCGCTGCACTTGCGGACTGGGACTTGGGATGACCCGCACCCAGATGTGTATTTAGTTGTTATGGCTTTGATGACCATACTAGCCATCCTTGAGTATTGCTACTCATTTCGACTAAACGAATCGCACTTCTCCATTTAAATTGTGTGTCAAAAATGACTCAAATTATTGTGGGATGGGCACGCGATCCCGTCCCGAATATGCAATTTAAACGCGCAACAGTTTACTTCTTCGTCTTTAACTTCAAAATTTATTAGCCAATTAGTTCCAAACCCTTCGCATGAGAAGAGGAAACACCATTCTTCATCCGCCCCGCCACCACCATCAGTAGCAAAGCCAAACTGTCGTTAGAAAGCCCATCAACCAATATCTGCATATCTAACAAAGACTCTAGTTGCTTTGGCACTGACATCTGACTGCTGTTGCCAAATCCCTCTCCCCCCGTCAGCCGATTGCAGAAGTAAGCGCGGGCTCCCGGCTTGATCTCGTCCATTGCCTCGATTAATTTCCACAGCACCTCAGTAGAGATGCCAGTCTTGCCCCGCCGAAACTCAGAAATATGATTCTCGCTAACGCCTGAAAACTTGGATAACTGTTTTCCAGATATCCTGTAGCGTTCAATAGTCATCCTAAAAATTTCGGAAATCATTGTAACGTTTTGTGACAATAATCTATGATTAGCCTTTAGCGGTGGTATTGTCATTAAGTTATCGGTCAATAGCCCAAGTAACAGCCCCACAGCTTTAATAACTCAACCAATTATAACTCTGCCCGCATTATGTAGTGTCGGCGCAGTTTTATTTTGCCCTGAGCACAATAGACACCAACCGAATTTTAGTTTTCAGCCTTGACGCAATCCGGCTGGCAGACTCATTATCGGTGATGTCTAATGGCTGCGGCTTGTTTTACGAAACCAAAGGCAAGATTTGAATACAAATGGCAGAGTATGGTATCCAGTCATATTTCTCTGTCGTTCAATTCAAAGTAACATCCTGGTTTCGAGTTTGCTGTGACTAGAGTCACATTTGAGTGGCATCTCTCTATAAATTTAGGATCTAAGAAGTGTCAAGAAACTTAACACAGCCGATTTCTCTAAAATTACCCAAATGGCCAGAGGCTAATGTAAGTAACGTAACTGTGGGGAATCGACGGCTGAGTGTAGAAGAAGTTGCCAGGGTTGCCCGCTGTGGAACCAGAGTTCGGTTGAATGATGAAAGCGATATTGCCGATCGAGTGCAAGCATCTTGCGACTACATTGCAAATGCTGTCGAGTCGGGAAAGCCGATTTACGGCGTGACAACAGGATTTGGAGGGATGGCGAATACTGTAATCTCTACTGAAGATGCGACTTCTCTACAAAATAATCTCGTCTTTTATCACAAGGCTGGGGCTGGTAAGCGGTTGCCGATCGCTGATGTCCGGGCCGCGATGATCCTGCGGATCAACTCGCATCTATACGGTGCCTCTGGCATCCGGTTGGAACTGGTGGAGCGCATGACAACCTTCCTCAATGAAGGAGTAACACCTCACGTTTACGAATTTGGCTCTATCGGCGCTAGCGGCGACCTTACACCCCTAGCTTACATTACTGGATCGCTGATTGGGTTGGACAAATCCTTTACCGTTGACTTTCAAGGTGAGGAGATGTCATGCGTACAAGCGCTTGAGAAGCTTGGCTTACCCCCCCTGACGTTGCGCCCCAAAGAAGGGTTAGCAATGATGAACGGTACCTCTGTTATGACTGGTATCGCGGCCCTGTGCCTCCGCGACGCACAAGTCTTGCTTGCCCTAGCAATGGGGGTTCACGCCCTGATGATTCAAGGGTTAGGGGGTACTAATCAATCGTTTCATCCTTTTATTCACGCGCTCAAACCTCATTCTGGCCAAATATGGGCAGCTTCCCAAATGGTCGCACTCCTTACAGATTCGTGCTTGAGCCGAAACGAGTTAGATGGTAAGCACGATTACCGGGGTGCAGATCCAATTCAAGACCGCTATTCGCTCCGCTGCTTGCCTCAATATCTGGGGCCAATTGTTGATGGATTGGCAGAGATTGTTCAGCAGATTGAAGTAGAAATAAACTCGGTAACAGATAACCCTTTGATCGACGTTGAGAATGAAGCCAGCTATCACGGCGGCAATTTTCTGGGACAGTATGTTGGTGTGGGAATGGATCGTTTGCGGTATTTCTTAGGTCTGCTATCTAAGCACCTGGATGTGCAAATAGCACTGTTGGTTGCACCGGAATTTAATAACGGGCTGTCACCGTCTTTAGTTGGTAACACGAGCCGTAAGGTCAACATGGGTCTAAAAGCTCTGCAAATAACTGGAAACTCGATTATGCCGCTGTTGACTTTTTATGGCAATTCGATAGCAGATCGCTTTCCCACTCACGCCGAACAATTCAATCAAAACATCAACAGCCAAGGATTCGCTTCAGCTAATTTAGCTCGTCGCTCAATTGAAATCTTCCAGCAATATATGGCAATTTCCCTCATGTTTGCCGTCCAAGCTGTTGACTTGCGAACCCATCAAGTCGCCGGTCACTATGATGCGCGGGAGTGTTTGTCGCCACTTAGCTTACCGCTATATGAGGCTGTGCGTGAAGTTGTGGGACAGCCGCCGAATATTGAAAAATCTTACATTTGGAATGACAACGAGCAATCTTTAGATGTACACATTGCCCTGATTGCTGCTGACATTGCACAGGAAGGACGAATTGTCCAAGCTGTGAACCGGATTTTATCAAGTTTGAAATAGGAAGAGGAAGGAGAAGGGTAAGAAGTTTTGCAAAAAACTCACATTATTTTTTCTCTTTTCTCCTCTTTTTCCCTGCGTAAAACAATCCATTTGTAGCTAATAATAGCCTGCGAAACGGTGTAAAAAATGAGTTGAAAATTTAACTCTTTCAGAGCTGCTTGTCTGTTACACAAGCATTCGCAATATTTCTGCTGCAAAAAATTGTTGAACATTACTAGAAAGACACAAAAATGGTTACTCACAATATTTCAGCTAACATCTCTGAAACTGCTTTTCAGGTAGATATTTACCCAAGTAAAAAAGCAGAGAGATTCTCAAATCAGCAACACTTTTTGACGGATACTGTTCGCCAGTGCGTCAAAATCTATCAACTTGAACCAAGGGATTGGCAACAATTTTATCAGGCAATTCATCCTGGTTGCGTAGGGGATGTTTTCTCAGAAAAAAAATATCGCTCAAAAGCTTTACGTAGTGGTTTTCTATTGGCTTTAGCGACAATGCACCAGTGCATCCAAATCATGAACACGAAACCTCTTATTTGGCAGCAATTTTACCGAGGTATGAAATAGGGATGAACATTGCAGAGCATATCGAGAGAGGATGCAAGTTTTTCCCTCACAAACCAGCCTTAATTTTTGAAGGCAAATCTTTCACGTACAAGCAGCTTAACGAATTGGCAAATCGCGCTGCTAATGGTTTGCAAGGATTGGGAGTCAAGCGAGGCGATCGCGTTGCTCTCTTCCTCCCTAATATTCCTGAATTTGTCATATCTTATTTGGGCATTCTCAAAATTGGAGCGATCGCAGTTTCTATCAGTGCGATGCTCAAATGTGATGAAGTTCGATTTATCCTTAATGATTGTGAAGCTAAGGTCGTTATTACCACCGAATCATTAAGTAGACAAGTCCCAGATGCGGATTTAGCTTATCTCGAACACATTTTGATTGCTGAAAGTGAAGCGAACAAAGGAAGCAGTCTGGAAGAACTGATGGCAAATGCTTCGCCGGAAGCGCGGGCTATGAAAATGGAGCGACATGAACCAGCAGCGATTCTCTATACATCGGGAACGACAGGTTTTCCCAAAGGGGCTACTTTGTCGCACGGCAATGTCATTTCCAATATTTATGCCAAAAACCGATGCTGTAAAATGCAGCCAGAAGATCGGTTACTGCTGTACTTACCGCTATTCCATTGTTTCGGTCAAAATGCTATTCTCAATAGCGCTTTTAATGCTTGTGCAACGATTGTTTTGCAGCGCCGTTTTGCCCCTGCGGAAATTCTGAGCGCGATCGCTCGCGAACGGATCACGATGTTTTTTGGCGTGCCGACAGTTTTCATCAAACTGTTAGAACTGCACCCATCTGAGTGCGAGTTAAGTTCAGTCCGTTACTACTTTACTGCATCTGCTCCTATGTCAGGGGAGATTGTTCAGCAGTGGCGATTGCTTCACAATTTGGTGATTCATGAAGGGTACGGCCTAACTGAAACTTCTCCTTTTGCCTGCTACAACCACGAATTGAAATATAAACCAGGCTCGATTGGAATGCCGATTGAAAATGTGGAAATGCAGGTCATCGATCGCGATGGTAAAGAAGTCGCGCCAGGGGTAGTGGGGGAACTTGTCATTCGCGGGCCGAATGTGATGCTGGGTTACTGGAATCGCCCTGCTGAAACAGCCCAAGTCTTAAAAGACGGTTGGTTTCATACAGGCGACCTCGGCTGGATGGATGATGATGGCTATTTTTACATTGTCGAGCGCTTGAAAGACATGATCAATGTTTCTGGCTTTAAGGTGTATCCCAATGAAGTTGAGCGGGTGCTTACTACGCATCCAGCGGTGGCTGAAGTGGCGGTTTATGGGGTTCCAGATCCGGTTAAGGGTGAGCTCGTTAAGGCAAATATTTTGCTGAAATCCGGTCAATTGCTGGCAGCCGAAGATGCGATCGCTTTTTGTTCCGAGCGGATCGCTGCTTACAAGGTGCCGAGCCTTGTCCAGTTCGTTGATTCTCTTCCGAAGAATGCGACGGGTAAGGTGTTGAAACGGGTTTTGCGGGAGCAAGAACTGGCAAGCCGAATGCCATCCGTAAAAAGTTAAGGGTTTTTCAAGTTTCTCTCGTTGCTAACTTACAACTACTCTAAGGAGGATGATTATGAACCGCCAATTTACTTCTTGTGCAGACATTCAAAAACCGAGAACTGATGAAGCACGACTGTGGGATATTCTCTTTGGACATGCTGCATACCGAGCGCTCCTAGTTGCCTATGACCTCAAGTTCTTTCCTCTTCTTGGCAAAAAACCGCATAGGCTAGCAGAAATTTCTGAAGCACTAAACATTCACTGTCGTCCAGCTAAAGCCATCTTGGATGTACTGGTATCTATTGAATTGGTGCAGGTAAAAGATGGCTATTATTCACTGACTTTGCTAGCAGAAGACTATCTTGTGGAAAGTAGTCCAACATATTTTGGTGGTATGTTGGATATTATGCTCATCAATACTCACACCGTTGCCTCTGTTGACAGCTTAAAAAAGGCTGTGTTGACTAATTCTCCACAGCTTTATCACTCAGAAAAACCATTCAATACTCATGAAGAGCAGGTGGAGCTAGCTCGTACTTTCACCTACGCTATGCACGGTCACAGCATAGCTCCTGCTCTTGTTTGGCCGGAACTTATTGACCTGTCAAAGTACAAGCTTTTGCTAGATATTGGCGGAGGTTCGGGAGCACACGCGATCGGTGCAGCATTGAAGTGGTCGCAATTGCAAGCCACTGTTCTGGATATGCTTCCAGTCTGTGAAATAGCAAAAGAGTTTGCACAGCGTTATGGTTTGCAGAGTCGGATTAAAACCCATACTAGCGATATGTGGAAAGATCCTTTCCCAGCAGCAGATATCCACTTTTATGCTGATATCTATCACGATTGGTTGCCAGAGCAGGGAAGTTTTCTAACCCAGAAAAGCTTCGATAGCTTGCCTTCTGGTGGTCGAATTATTATCCACGAAATGCTCTACAACGAATCTAAAACTGGACCTTTTACAGTTGCAGCTTACAACATGGGGATGCTCGTAACAATGGAAGGTCAGCAGTATTCAGGTAGCGAATTGTCAGAGATGTTGGCAGAAGCTGGTTTCGCTGATATTGAAGTTAAGCGGACGTTAGGCTATTGGAGCATTGTTACTGGCTGTAAACCTTAGAACTTAGAAACAGGAAAAGGGGAAAAGTAAATATTTTTCCTTTTCCTCTTCTAACCAATACGCTCTGGCAAAGAGCCAAAATTTCAGTTATTTTATTTCTGTTCAAATGAGTTTTATCAAGATGAATCAAGCTGTAGGAATTCGGGCAATTGCAGTTAATTTTCCAGAGCGTGTACGTACTAACGATTACTGGAAAAAAAATTATCCAGAGTTTTTAGCTGAGCTTGAGCAAAAAAATCAAAAAGTGCGACTGTTTGATAATGATTCTCAAGAAAATATCAATTGGGTACAGGCAGTAAAACCTTATCGAGAAGATATATTCAGAGGAACGTTAGAAAGAAGAATTTTGGCTGAAGGCGAAACCTCTATTCTTCTTGAATGTGGAGCTATCAAAAAGGTATTGCAAGCCAGTAAATTAGAAATAAATGATGTTGACTTATTGATTTCTTGTGCTATGTTTTCAGAACAATTAGTGATTGGCAACGCTACTCTGATATCACAAAAATTAGGTTTTCGAGGTGCGGCTTGGAATTTGAACGCCACCTGTGGAGGCGCTCTGTTAGCCTTAGACAATGCTGTTGCGTTAATCAGAGATAAAAGATTTAAAAGGGTATTAGTCTCATTATCCTGCAATTATTCCCAGCACATAGAATATACCAATTCTTTCTCATTCACGCTTGGAGATGGCTCCGCCGCTTTCATTGTTGAGAAACTAGAAGAAGGACAAGGTTTACTCGATTCCTATTCCACAAACACTCATGATACCTGTGGAGTAGTTTATTCCAGATTGACAGTCGATAAAATCGGCAATCCAAGAATATTCATTACAGTGAATAAAGAGACAGTGAAATACGCCACTTCTTTATTCATTAAATATTTCCAGCAATGCTGCCAAAAAGTTTTGTCTAAATCTGGAATGAAAGTGGAGGATATAGACTACTTCATTTTTTACCCGCCAGCAGCAGGTTATGTCGATTTTTGTGCTTTAGAACTGAATATACCTAAAGAAAAAACTATCGACCTCTTTCCAAAGTATGCTAATATTTCCGTAGTTTCAGCTATAGCTGCTTTATATCATGCAGCAGCCTTGAAAAAAATCAGAAAAGACGATTTAGTGATGATTTATTCTCACGGTTTTTCTGGCAGTTCCGCCGCCAGTATTATTCGATGGGGCGATGTAGCTCTAGGGTCTGCTCCGACCCCCTCAGAAAATTTAATAGCCACACTTGTAGGCGCACGATAATAGATTAGGGAGGTGCGCTAGTCTGGTTGTGTTCGGATAAAGCTTCCATTTTTATCTAATAACTAAATTTTTGTCAATACTTAAGATTTAATTAATTAAATCTTAAGTTTTTGTTTTATATCGGAAGTAATCTTCGATACAAAGGTAAAATATCAAAAACTGATAAGATGATATATCAACTCAGGGTTCATCAGTATCATGCTTTTTCACTACTGTACTCCCTTAAAGAAATACAATGAGAACCCCCCTACCCGGATACCAACTGATCGCCCCGCTCCACGAAGGTACAAAAACTGTTATTTATCAAGGTCGCTACGAGCTAGAACGCACTCCTGTCATCATTAAAACCCTCAAAGCCGAGTATCCGACCCTAGAAGAAATCGCCCGAATCAGACACGAATATCAAATCCTCCACTCTTTAAACATCCCAGGCATTATCAAGCCCATTGACTTAAAACCTTATGAGCATGGACTTGTCTTAATCTTAGAAGACTTTGGCGGTCAACCCCTCAAACAATATATTACCTCCCAAAAAACTTCCTTAATAAACTTTCTTCAAATCGCCAGTCAACTCGCCCAAATTCTCGGAGAACTGCATCAAAACCAAATTATCCACAAAGACATTAAACCCCAAAATATCCTCATAAAACCAGAAACTAGGCAAATCAAACTCATCGATTTTAGCATTGCCACCCGCCTAGCAAAAGAAAATCCTACCATCAGTAACCCCAACTACATCGAAGGCACTCTCGCCTATATGTCTCCCGAACAAACTGGGAGAATGAATCGGTCAATTGACTACCGCACAGACTTTTACTCCCTTGGCGTTACCTTCTACGAAATGCTTGCGGGTCAACTACCTTTTAATTCTAACGACCCAATGGAATTGGTGCATTGCCACATCGCCAAACAACCCAAGTCACTAAATCAGCTAAATCCAGAACTTCCCAAAGCGGTTGTTGACATCGTAATGAAATTATTAGCCAAAACTGCTGAAGACAGATATCAAAACGCTCGCGGACTTTTAGCTGATTTAGAAGAATGTCTTAAACAATTAGAAGAATCTGGACAAATCCAAGATTTCACAGCGGGTAAATTTGATCGATTCGGTCAATTTCTCATTCCTCAAATACTCTATGGAAGAGAAACAGAAGTTGCAACCCTAATGGCTGCCTTTGAACGAGTTGCAGTTGGCTCAACAGAAATGATGCTTGTCAGCGGTTATTCAGGGATTGGAAAAACCTGCGTTGTGCAAGAAATTCATAAACCCATAGTCCGCCAGCGCGGTTATTTTATCGCAGGCAAATTCGATCAATTTAAAAAGAATATTCCATATTCAGCCTTAATTCAAGCTTTTCAAGAATTAATCCGGCAACTGTTAACAGAAAACTCTGAAAATATAGAAATATGGAAAGAGCAACTTATAGAAGCTTTGGGACAAAATGGACGGGTAATTATCGACGTAATTCCTGAAGTAGAACTGATTATGGGCGAACAGCCAGAAGTTCCTATGCTAGGGCCAACAGAATCTCAAAATCGCTTTAACCTAGTTTATAAACAATTTATTCATGTATTTACTAAGCCAGAACATCCGCTTGTTCTGTTCCTAGATGATTTACAGTGGGCAGATTCAGCGTCTCTGAAGTTGCTGCAACTCTTGATTGCAGACACCGATAGCGAATATCTGTTACTAATTGGAGCTTATCGAGATAATGAAGTCAGCCCAACTCATCCCACAACTCAAACCATTGAAGAGATTGAAAAAACAGGTGTGGTTGTAAATAACATCGTCCTCCAGGCTTTAGATATTAGCAACGTCCGTCAATTAGTAGCCGATACTCTTCAGGAAGATAACAATTCAATCAAATTAGCAGACCTACTATTCAATAAAACTCAGGGTAATCCGTTCTTCTTAACACAACTTTTCAAGACTCTACACTCTGAACAACTTTTAAACTTTGACTTTATCAAAAGTTTCTGGCAGTGGGACATCAAGCAGATTCAATCTCTAGGAATTGCTGATTATAACGTTGTCGAACTGGTAGCCAGAAATATTCAAAAACTGCCAGAAGCCACACAGAAAATATTACAACTAGGCGCTTGTATCGGCAACCGCTTTAACTTAGATGTTTGCGCGATTGTTAATGAAAAACCTCCGCTAGAAACAGCCGATGATTTGTGGTCAGCACTTCAAGCAGGTCTCATTTTGCCCCTCAGTAACGACTACAAAATTCCTCTGGCTTTTCAGTCAAAAGAACAGGGGATGCTACTTTTTGATGAATCGAGAGTTGGCTATAAATTTTTACATGACCGGGTGCAACAAGCAGCCTATTCAATGATTCCTGAAAATCAAAAAAAAGCAACGCACTTGAAAATTGGTAAGCTCTTATTACATCAATACGCAGAAAACGCCCTGGAAGAGAATATATTTGATATTGTCAATCAGTTAAATATTGGCGTGGAATTCATCGCGCAGCAGTCAGAAAAAGATGAACTTGCCAACTTTAACTTAATAGCTGGACGAAAAGCAAAAGCAGCAACAGCTTATGAAGCCGCTGTCAGATATTTGAATGTAGGGTTAGAAATTCTGCCAGAATATAGCTGGCAAAGTCACTACGATTTGACACGGAATCTCCACTTAGAAACACTAGAAGCCGAATACCTGAATACTAACTTTGAACGAGCGCAACAACTATCAGAAATTGTTCTTTTAGAAGCTAAAAGTCAGCTAGAAAAAATCAAGGTTTATGAACTAAGAATCCCATTTTATTTACAGCAAAACCAACCACAAGTAGCACTAGAGAAAGCTTTACAAGTCCTAAAAATGCTGGGAGTATCCCTACCTAGAAATCCCACAAAATTTAGTATTATGATGGGATTGATTCGCAATAAAATAGCAGTAGGCGGTAAACAGATTGAGGATTTAGCTTTTTTGCCATTAATGACTGACCCATATAAGCTCGCAGCTATGCGGATATTAATCGCTGTAATTCCGGCTGCTTTTATGACAAATCCCATGCTTTTTCCGCTGATTGTATTTAAGATGGTCAATCTTTCTCTTCGATATGGAAATTCATCTCTATCCGCTTTCGGTTATGTAAATTATGGGATGCTTTTGTGTTGTCCGTTATCTGACATCGATTCTGGATATCAATTTGGTAAACTTGCACTTAGTCTGATAGAAAAATTTGATGCTAAAGAACTTAAAACTAAAGTTAACTTAAACTTTAGTATTTTTATAAGGCACTGGAAAGAGCATATTAAGGAAACAAGACAACCTTTGCTTGAGGCATTTAAAAATGGATTGGAAACAGGAGATATAGAATTTGCTTGTTATTCAGCCTGGGGCTATTACAACTACCCTTTTTGGATGGGAGAACATTTAGAATATGTCGCCAATACTCAGGCTAAATATATTGAACTCATCTTAAAATATAAACAGTATATGCTTAGCGAACATTCAAAAGCATGGCATCAATTAGTGTTAAATATTTTTGATGAAGCGGCAGATAAGGCTAGATTAATTGGCAAGAGTTTTGATGAGAATAAAAGTTTACATATTCTGATAGAGGCAAATAATAATGCAGCTATTTCTTATATTTATTTATTCAAATCAATTCTTTTATATTTATTTAAAAAATACGCCAATGCTGTTGAAATCGCAGAATCAACAGAAAAATATAAAGAAAGTCTGGGTGCGCTCATTCATTCATCAGAACACAATTTTTACTATTCTCTAATCCTCCTCGCTCACTATCCCACCACCACCAAAACCGAACAAAAACAATACCTAAAAAAAGTAGCATCCCATCAAAAACAAATGAAAAAATGGGCGCAGCACGCCCCTATGAACTTCCAGCACAAATACGAACTCGTAGAAGCAGAAAAAGCGCGAGTATTAGGACAAAACGAGACCGCAATAAACTACTACGAACGAGCCATCAACGGAGCCAAAGAACAAGGTTTTATCCAAGAAGAAGCCCTAGCCAACGAACGCGCTGCCGAATTTTACCTCGCCCTCGGTAGAGAAAAAGTCGCCAAAACCTACATGACTGAAGCCTATTACTGCTACATTCGTTGGGGAGCGATCGCCAAAGTCAGAGACTTAGAAGAAACATATCCCCATCTCATCTCCCGCACCCAGCAGGCTGAAACTAGCAGTCTCGACCCCACTAGCACAACGACCTCAAATCGGACAACAACCTCTACTTCCGGCCATTCAACAGCACTTGACCTCGGTACAATTATGAAAGCAGCACAGGCGTTATCTGGGGAAATTGTTCTCAGCGAACTGCTAAGTAAATTAATGACCATTCTCATAGAAAATGCCGGGGCTACTCGCGGCTCATTGCTCACCAAACCAACTTTTTCATCTAACCAAAGTGAGAATCAGTGGGTGATTTCAGCCACTGGAATTGTGGAAGGTAACGACCTCACCGTATTGACCAATCCTCAACAACCAGAAGAGGAAACTATTTCCGTTACTCTCCTAGAAAATTCAGTTCCAGCCGCTATTATCAACTACGTTGCTCGCACTAAAGAAACAGTCGTTTTAAACGATGCCAGCCACAAAGGAATCTTTACAAAAGACTCCTATATCCAACAAAATCAGCCCAAATCAATCTTGTGTACACCCCTGCTCAATCAAGGTCAACTTTCAGGGATTATCTATCTCGAAAATAACTTGACAACCGTTGCCTTTACCGCTGATAGACTCACAGTCTTACAAATGCTATCGGGACAAGCTGCCATCGCTATTACTAATGCTAAACTCTACGCAGAAGTCAATCAACTCAACGAAAATTTAGGACAAGCCAATCAACAACTTGCAGCCTATTCGGAAACCCTAGAACAGAAAGTTGAAGAACGCACCGCTGAATTAAAAACAGCTCAAAAACAAATAGTAGCCTCAGAAAAACTCGCCTCCCTCGGAGCTCTCACCGCAGGTGTTGCCCATGAAATCCGCAATCCCCTCAACTTCGTTACCTCTCTTGCTACTCTCTCAGAAGACTTAACATCTGAAATCGCAGAACAAATAGACCGCCAATCCCAAAACTTAGACTCAGAATCCCTGGAATTAATTAACGAAAATCTCACTTATCTTAAGCGCAACGTATCAGAAATTAACGAACAAGGGCAACGGGCAAATAGCATTATTCAAAGTATGCTAATGCACGCTCGCAGCGAGGGCAGTAGCCGCCAAAAAACCGACATCAACGCCCTCGTCGCTCAATCCCTACAATTAGCTTACCACAGCATCCGTGCCAAAGATAAAACCTTCAACCTTACCATTGAAACCGACTATGACAAATCAATTGAAGAACTAGATGTCGCCTTTTCTGACCTCAGCCGCGCTTTAATTAACATCATTGATAATGCTTGCTATGCCTCCCATATTAAACAATCTAAAATGACCGCAGATTTCAATCCCACAGTTTCTGTTACCACTAAAAATCTAGGCACTGCAATAGAAATTCGCATTCTTGACAATGGCATCGGCATTCCTAAAGAAAATCAACAAAAAATATTCCTCCCTTTCTTCACTACCAAGCCTCCCGGACAGGGAACAGGTTTAGGTTTATCCATCACTCACGATATCATTGTTGGCCAACATCGAGGCAACTTAGAAGTGCAAACAGAACCCGGAAATCACACCGAATTTATCATTACTTTGCCCAAAAGTTAAATAGCTTTGGCGCACGATAGAGGCGTTCAAACACTACATCAGTAACTTTACTCGAAGGTTGAAACCGCTTCTACACAAACCAAACCCACCTGCACGGGTTAAAATTATACAGTGCATCTTAAGTATATCCACTTAATTAAACGTAAAATACGGATGACTAAAAAGCTGATTGCATAAGTCTTCTTCCTTCTTCCTGACTACATTCTCATTAATTATTTTAATCGTTTACAAATTTTAAACAAGGCGCTATAGTAAGCTAATGACCCTAGTTATTTCTACCATAGGATACAGGATAGATCCCATGACAGCCAAAATCCTAGTCGTCGATGATGAACAACTTTTAGAATACGTCATTCAACAAAGATTCAGGCAAAAAATTCGGGCAAAAGAAATTGAATTTGTCTTTGCTCGCAATGGTAGAGAAGCTTTAGAAAAAATTGCTGAATTTCCACCCTTCGATTTAGTGCTAACAGATATTAATATGCCCGAAATGGACGGGTTAACTTTACTAGAAAAACTCTCACAAATCGACAATACATTAAAAGCAGTTGTCATATCCGCCTATGGAGATATGCAAAACATTAGAACTGCTATGAACCGAGGAGCTTTTGACTTTTTGACAAAACCCATTGATTTTCAGGACATGGAAATCACCATCCAAAGAGCCTTAGAAACTGTTAAACAAGTCAGACAAAATTTAACAGAACTTCAAGAGGTGCAAACTCAACTCATTCAAAACGAAAAAATGGCTTCCGTCGGCCAGTTAGTGGCCGGAGTTGCCCACGAAATTTACAATCCCATTAGCTTCATTATAGGAAACATTGAACACGCCGAAAACTACTTTCAAGAATTGATAACGACCCTCAACATTTATCAACAACACTGCTCCCTAAATAATCCAGAAGTACAAACTAAAATTGAAGCTCTTGACCTCCCTTTTCTCTTAGAAGACTTGCCACAATTGCTCAATTCTCTGAAAGGAGGAGCTGAACGAATTCGGGAAATCAGCATTTCTCTGAGAAGTTTTTCGCGGGCAGATAGTACATCTAAAGTTAGTTTTAATATCCATGAAGGAATTGACAGTAGCTTATTAATTTTGAGACATCGGCTCAAAGCGAATGAGGGTAAACCCGAAATTCAAGTGATAAAAGACTACGGAGAATTCCCCCCAATAGAGTGTTATCCCGGACAGTTAAATCAGGTATTTTTAAATATCCTTGCTAATGCCATAGACGCATTGGAAGAGTGGGATTCAGGGCGGAGCCGCGATGAAATTAAGGCGAATCCTAATAAAATTAGGATTCACACTTTCCTTACCGATGAGAGTGAAAAAATCATCAAGGAGAATTCCACTTCTCATGTTATAATTTCTATTGCTGACAATGGAATGGGAATGACAGAAGAAGTGAAACAGCGGGTATTTAACCACTTATTTACTACAAAATCTGTGGGTAAAGGGACGGGATTGGGTTTGTCAATTTCGCGGTCTATTGTTGAAGAAAAACACGGAGGATGGCTCAGTTGTAACTCTACACCGGGCGAGGGAACTGAATTTATTATTGAAATTCCCACTTAAGGGTTGGAAACTGATAAAATCAGGACATACGCACGTCGAGACCAGAAACCGGGTTTCTTCGTAGATATCTAGTGAGAATCTTCAATTTTTCAGAGAAATCCAGTTTAGGAGCGTAAGTCCTGAAAATGATGAGTTTTCTGTAGGAGCAGTGCTTTCATGCCTGCCCCAAACTTACTTACGGTGCAACCCCAGGGGGGCAATCAGAGGGTGGCAACCACAGGGGGATTGCCCTTACAAGAGAATTAAACTCCTGGCTACTTGCTAACAAGAGCAATTCCATGACAGCTAAAATCTTAGTAATTGATGACGAACCACTTTTAGAATATGTAATCCTTCAGCTATTTCGGCATCAAATCAGCACTCAAGAATTTGAGTTTGATTTTGCAATTAATGGAGTTCAAGCTTTGGATAAACTGCAAGCTGATGGCTCCTTTGACTTGGTGCTAACTGATATCAGTATGCCCGAAATGGACGGTTTAACTTTGCTAGAGAATCTGCCAGCTATTGACCCGACGCTCAAAGCTGTAGTGGTTTCAGCTTACGGGGATATGCCAAATATTAGGACAGCTATGAATAGGGGTGCTTTTGATTTTTTAACGAAGCCGATTGATTTTGATGACTTAAAAATTACAATTAATAAAACTTTAGAATTTGTGCGACTTGCTAGGGAAAAAGAGCAGCAACTTGCTACAGCGAATGCACAAATCCGCTACCAAGCATTTTACGACGAGCTGACGGGTTTGCCTAACCGTAATTTGCTCTTAAAGGAGATGCGTAGTGGCATGAATTATATAATAGAATTGGGTCATTTAGAAGCTATTTTATTTCTGACTCTTAACCGCTATCAAATTGTTAAATATAGCTTAGGTCATTCTAGAGGAGAGCAGTTGCTAGTAGAAGTAGCGCGGCGGTTAGAGGCTTGCGCTCTGAATGCGAATCTTATAGCAAGAGTGGGAGAAGATGCGTTTGCGATTTGGCTGGCAGATATTACTAATTCTCAGTTAGCTTTAGATGCAGCAGAACGCATTCGCCAAGCATTAGAAATGCCGTGTAACTTGAATGGAACTGCAGTTTTTTCTAGCGTTAGTATTGGCATTGCTTTAGGTGCAATTGGCACAGAAGAGCCGGAAGATTTGCTGCGGGCGGCTGACGCGGCTAGACATGAGGCTTTGGTTCGGGCTGCTGGTAGCACTGTTGTATTTGATGCTGATATGCAGTCGCGAGCTTTAGAGCAACTCCAGTTAGAAACTGACTTGCAAAATGCAATTAATTTGCAACAGTTTTACCTTAATTATCAACCCATTGTATCTTTTGCAACGGGTAAAATAGTGGGGTTTGAAGCGTTGGTAAGATGGCGGCATCCGACCCGCGGGTTGGTTTCTCCGAGCGAGTTTATTCCGGTGGCGGAAAGAACGGGTTTGATTGTGGCATTAGGGGAGTGGGTACTGTCGGAAGCATTGGCTTGTTTAAGTAAATGGCAATTGCAATTTCCTGACTATTTGCTTTTGAATATGAGTGTTAACTTATCTGGAATTCAGCTATTTGCTCCTAATTTGTTACCGCTGTTAGACTCACTGCTGCAAGTGCATAATTTGAAGGGCGAATTTTTGAAGTTAGAGATTACCGAGAGTGTTTTAATGGAGAATGCGGAGGAGGCGGCTGGGGTGCTAGAGCTATTGAAAGCTCGGCAAGTTAAGGTTTGTTTGGATGATTTTGGCACGGGATATTCAAATTTATCTTACTTACAATTGCTGCCGATTGATACTCTCAAAATTGACCGATCTTTTGTTGGCTGCCTGGAGGAAGGAGGGAAAAATTTGACTTTGCTGGAGGCGATTTTAAATCTGGCGAGTTCTTTGGAATTAGAGGCAATCGCGGAAGGAGTAGAGACGCAAGAGCAACTAATTATACTCCGTTCTTTGGGATGCAATTCCTATCAAGGGTACTTTTTCTCGCGGCCTTTGGAGGAGGAAGGGGCTGTTGCTTTGTTGAGGGCTGCAACGCTCTTGGGCGATGCTTAAACGGCGGATATTTCAAGGCAAACTCATATCAAAAACAGTCGCTATCGTCATGAATGCTCCGGCTTGTTCCACCGCAACAGAAGTTGATTATTTAGTGACTAATGCTGCCACGCTCACGGGGAACAGCATCATGGATAGTAACAACTTACTCTCAACGTAAGTGGGTGGAAGTGTTTTACCCCACATTCCGCAGATATTCAAGCAGATTTCATTTCAAAGAAATTCAGAATTGCCAAAACCTCAAATGATTGCTATGCAATCATTTGAGGTTTTTTTAAGGTATAATAATTTGTGCCCGTATAGCAACCTTCAAAACTATGAAAAAGCCCTCTGAAGCTATAAATATCGTA
>NZ_JAUBTB010000012.1:0-29833 GCF_036704965.1 Microcoleus sp. F10-B2
AGAGGGCTTTTTCATAGTTTTGAAGGTTGCTATACGGGCACAAATTATTATACCTTAAAAAAACCTCAAATGATTGCTATGCAATCATTTGAGGTTTTGGCAATTCTGAATTTCTTTGAAATGAAATCTGCTTGAATATCTGCGGAATGTGGGTTATATCGTTTCCAGTGGCACTTCTTATGATACCGATGACACCGCCAGTGCCCCGTGTCCCTATTCCAATTAATTGTAGGGAAACGGCGATGCCGTTTCCTGACTGTGGGTAATATTAATTCCTATGTTACCGGAGTTGCTATTATTTTGCCTCTATATATTTATAGATCAATATTAGTTGAATCTTAAAAAATCGGCGTTGCACATTTAGGGTAGGCTCAACAGATATACTCAACTAACAAAACCTATAATTTGTCCGGACTGTCAGTCCACCCATATCACTAAAAATGGCTGAAAAAAGAGGGAAACAAAACCATATTTGTCAGTCCTGCGGGACTTACGCATCGGAACTCAGAAACCCGGTTTTTTACTGAATCTGCGGTCTACAACGGGTATTTGCATAAAAAACCCAGTTTCTCAACAATCGTGCTATTGTGCCGTGCGATCGCGCTCGTGGACGATCGACAATAAAATTGGTTTGATTGCTGGTAATTGAGCGGATGCAATATTTACAATACAAGTCCTGTGAGGGCGATCGCCCTCACAGGAATCAGATATTTTCAAACCTCACCCACTTACACCATAGCCGGAGCACCAACAACCTCACCCTTCAACATCCGAGAAGCAGCATCAAGCAATTGCTCCTCCAAATAAGGCTTGGTAAAATAGCCTTTGGCACCCAAACTGTAAGCCATTTGGCGGTGTCTATCAGCACCGCGAGAAGTTAGCATCGCGATCGGCAACTCGCACAAAACCGCATCCTTCTGCATCCGAGAAAGCAGTTCCAAACCGTCCATTCTCGGCATCTCAATATCGCAGAACACGATATCGCAAGGCAAACCAGATTTCATCTTTTCCCAAGCCTCCTTACCGTCGCGAGCTTCTTCAACCCGGTAGCCAGCTTTCTCAAAAGTAATCGAAAGCAGCGATCGCACCGTAATCGAATCATCCACAATCAGCACAGTCGGCTCAGTCTTCTCAGTTTCCGCCTCCTTAGTGGCCTTCTCGGTCTCATCCCACAGCGTACCGCCAGCTTCCTTCCGCAGCCTTCCCGTAGCCAAATCGATCAATTCCAGAACATCCGCAATCGCCACGATCCTGCCGTCCCCGAGCACCGTAGCACCCGCAATCCCGATCGGCTTCGGCACAGGCCCCTCCAACTGCTTGATCACGATTTCCTGTTCCGTCGAAACCTGATCCACCTGCACCGCCAAGAAATTGCCAGCAGACCGCAGCACGATCACCGAAATCATGTCATCGTCAGTATTAAACCCGTAAACGCTGCCCCGGCCCAAATGGCGGTTATAAGCCAGCAAATCGCGCAGCGGCCGGAACGGCAAAATCGAACCCCGCCACTCAATGCAGGGCAAACCGTCATCCCCCGTCGTCACCTGATCCCGAGGCACGTCGATCATATCCTCCACCCCGTCCATCGGGAAAGCAATCCGAGCCCGATCGCTAATGCAAGTCAGAGCCTTAGAAATGCTCAACACCAGAGGTAAACGGATGGTAAACACAGTCCCCTTGCCGATCGTCGAATCAATCCCCACCGTCCCCCGAATCTCGTGCAAACAAGTCCGCACCACATCCATACCGACCCCGCGGCCTGCATATTCCGTAGCCTGTTCCTGAGTGCTGAAACCGGGCATAAACAGCAAATCGTAAACTTCCGATCGAGACATCCTCTGAGCCTGAGCCGCCGTCAGCAAACCCTGCTTGATCGCCTTCGCCTTCACCCTTTGCGGGTCAATTCCGGCCCCGTCGTCAGAAACCGAAATCACCGTTTGATTCCCTTGGTGGAAAGCCCGAATCGTAATCCTGCCCACTGGCGGCTTCCCGGCCGCCTGACGCACCTCCGGCGGTTCGATCCCGTGAGTAATCGCATTGTTCACCAAATGAGTCATCGGGTCGTAAAGCTGATCCACAATCATCTTGTCGATCAAAATATCCTTACCCTCAACCTGCAACTGAGCCTGCTTCCCGCACTTGATCGCAATTTCCCGCACTGCCCGGAACAGCCTGTCCGTCGTCTCCGCAAACGGCTTCATCCGGGCGCGAGTCAAACCTTCTTGCAGTTGAGTCGTGACTTGGCGGAGTTGGCGAGTCACCTGATCCGCCTCATCCACCAAAAACTCAATGTCCGCCGCCGACTCCCGCACCCGCACGATCAGCTCAATAATCTCCTGAGCCAAACTGTGGAAAGGAGTAAACCTGTCCATTTCCTCCGGTCTCCAGGCACTTTCCCGGCTCTGAGCCGAATCCTCAGAGCGCCAGGACGATCGGTGTCCCTGGCGGTTTGCCAGCAAAGCAATCTCCAAAAGACTCCGCTCGTAGAAATCCTGAGTCCGCTGGCTCACGTCGCTCAGCAGCGTCACCTGGTGCAGCAAATTGTCCAAAAACTGCCGCATCCGTTCTTGGTCTTGCTCCAAACTGTTGCGGTTCACCACCAGTTCGCCCATCAAATTGCTGAGGTTGTCCAGTTGCTTGACCGGCACCCGCATCGTCTGGTCGCCGAACCCGCCCGCGCGGGTATTCCGCCTCGGTCTGTTGAGCGCCGACGACCCAATATTGCTTTCCCCTTGACGGCCGCTGTCCTTGGAATCTTCCAGCAGTTTTTCCAAATCGCCAAATTCGTCATCGCTCCGATCGGCAGCAGAGGGCGGAGCTTTGCTGCCAGTTGTCGGCGGTAGCCCGTGAATTTCCGGCACAGTGGCGCTCTCGCTGAGGAGCTCTTCGAGATCCGAGAAAACTTCCGTATTTACCGGACTCTGATTTGTTCCCCCAGAGGCTGCTATTGCAGCCCCAGCGCCCCCTGCAATTAACAGCGCTTCTAAATCGTCAAAATTGTCTTCGGCATCCTCACCACCTGATTCGGCACCGATAAAAAAGTCCGCCAGCGATCCACCATATTCCGACTCGGACGAATCTTCAGCGGCCGGCACTTCGTCAGCGTCCCAAAAGCCCGTCGTCAGTTCCGAAGTCACCAGAACCTCAGCATCGATCGAATCCAACAAATCATCAAAACCCTCCAACTCTTCGCTCTTGAGAGTCGCCCCGGTTTCGAGAGCTTCGAGCAAATCAGCATCACCATCAAACATACCGTCGAGAGATTCTGCCGACAGCACCTCTAAATCCCCAGCAGAAAAATCCGTTTCCAGCGCTTCAAACAAATCATCATCACCCTCGGACTTCCCAACAATATCTGTTTCGGGTCGATCGAACAAATCCGCACCCACCTCGTCGAACAAGCCCTCGGGAACTTCCGGCGACAACTCCTGCAAATCAAGAGCCTCGCCCTCATCTCCCGCAGTTGGCCCATCCGCAGGCAGCACCAGCCCTTCGCCAAACATATCCTCCAACAACTCGAAAGTTGCGCCCCCATCAGACTCGACACTGGAAATTTCCGAATCAGGACGGCCCGACAAGGCCCCAAGTTCAACCGCTGCCAAATCTGCCAAGCCTTCGTCGGAAACAGGCGCAGCATTGTTTGAGAACCAACTCGCCAACTCGCTCTCATCCGGTTCCACACCCGCACTCGGCAATTCTGAATCCCCGTCTAAATTCAGCCAATCCCCATGGACTTGCCCGGAAGCTTCCCCATCATACTCAGTACCCGTAGGTACAGAACCGAACAGCTCAGCCAAATCCGCAGCCTCTCGGGAAGTAGCAGCGAATTGCCCGTGTACGGTCTCCTCATCTCCAGAAATCGGGCCCTCGGCGATCTCGCCAAACAGCGCATCTAAATCCGTATCCTCCAGCTCCGGGTTGGCCGGTGGCACTGACTCGTCTTCCATGTCGAAAGCATCTTCTAGCCAATTTTCATCTGCTGAGATATCTAAATCAGAATTTGGTGTCATGTTAAAAAAGCTGCCAATTTCCTCGTTTTGTGTGCTGCGAGCAGCTAAATATCGATCGCCCTCGCTCTTCCCACCTTCGCCTTCTGAAGACAGGAAACCAGAAGTAGTATCGGAGCGCTCGCTCAAATCCGAGTCCTCGCCTAACTCAGAGAGAAACTCGAAATCATTTATTTCATCTATTTCATCTTCAGCGAGCGTGTCGGTATCCACTGAATCGCTGCCGCCGCCTGCTGCTGGCTCGGAAAATTCTGCATCGAAAGCGCCAGGATTGAGAGAAGGCTCAGAAGTAACTGCCGGGACACCCGCTGCCTCAGATAAGCCTAAATCGCCGAACAAGTCATCCAAATCACCATTGTCTCCAGCAACAGCAGAAGTTTGGGCCGCCACTTCGTCCAAAAGCGTACCCAGGGCATCTTCCTCGGATTCTTGTCCCCTGGCTGGGGCTACCGTGCCGTCTTGCCGCTCCAAATCGCCCCTACCTTTACCATTTTTAAGCTGTTTGCCAGTTAACGGCTGGCTCAAACCCGCTTTTTCCTGACGTGCTGCCCCGGCATAACCCTCTGGCTCGCCTCCAAACAGCAAATCCTCCCCAAACAAATTCGTGAGGTCGTCAATCGGAGGCTCCCCGTTGGCTTCCGAATTTTCCTCACCGTATTCGTCAAACAACAAATCAGTAAAATCGCCGGAATTGTCATCCTCTGACTCCAGCATTCCCTCCGCCAGCATTCTAGAAGACTGGGCATAGTCGAGGTCTTCTTCTTCTTCCCAAGCGCCGTCGAGATCCGGGGACTCGCCGTCAAACAAGTCTGCTAAACTGTTGAGTTCTGCCGCGCCCACTTCCGGGCCGGTGCGGGTCGAGCGCCCCGAAGCACCCGTCTCCAGATCCGATTCTCCGAATCCCGGGGAATCGTCGAACTGGGGCGATCGACCGCTGCTGTAATCATTGGTCTCGCCGGTGTCGAGTTGGTCGAACAGCTCGTCTAGGCTCAGCCCTGAAATAGTCGGCAGGATTTGTTCCCCCGCCCGGGAATCGCCAGATCCGGCCAGATCCCAGGCCGCATCCTCAACAGAAACCGCATTTTTCCCCGACGCAACCGGTTGAGCGAATGCCAGCAAATCTTCAAAATCCGTTTCTGGGATTACCACCGCCGGCAGCAGCGCCAAAAGTTTTGCGCTCGGTGCGATCGACTCTTCTCGACCCGAAAGTATCAATTCTTGGGCTTGTTTGATGTCTTTGATGACCGTTGGGGCTAAGGTGCGGTAGGTATTTTCTGGGTTGGCGATCGCCTTTTCTACAACTTCGATCAATTCTATCCAGCCAGGCAGTTCAAATTCTTCCCCCGCCTTGAGCAAGTTCCGACAAATGTTCTTGAGCTGCCGCCTGCTTTCAGACCCCTCCGGCTGTTTGAACTCTTGCAGCATTTCCCGCATCCTCGCCGGCACGTCCGAGTCAAATACTAGCTGCAGGGCGCTTTCTTCTGTTGCTCTGGCATCAGGTACGTAAACTGACCCCGAGTCGGCAAAACTCCTCGATGAGCCAAACGCCGCGATTCCCACCCCTGCCATAACTGGTTCGGGTAGTGCCACAGGGCTGGTCTCGTCTGCATGGTATTCTCCGTGTCCGACGAGGCCCCCCAAGTGTCCGTTGAGTTCTTCAAATACTGGTTCTAATTCTCGAACCATCTGTTCTCCCAACTCCTCTGTCAGCCCAAAAGGTCCCGACAGTTGCTCTAACAGCCCTTGCAACGTGTCAAAAATTCGCAGGAACAGGGACTCTAGCTGTTGGTCTACTTTAACGCTGCACTCTTTTAAAACTTTAAAACTATCTTCTAGTCGGTGAGCTGTTTGCTGAATGCTGGTCAGGCCCAGCATTGCTGCTCCTCCTTTAACAGAGTGAGCGGCCCTAAATACTTCGTTGACCAATTCTGGGTCTTCGATCGTAGTTTGCAGATTCAGCAAGCCTTGTTCGATCGTATTGAGGTGGTCTTTTGCCTCCTCAATAAAGTATCCCATTATCCTCTGTTGTTGCTCCGGCAGCATAGTTTTATTCCTGATTTTAAGCGTTACTGTATTGGGTCTAGGTTAGTAGTTCTAGAGAATGTCTTTGTATATCTCGCCCCTTGCCAAGAGAATAATCTGACTGCGAGATCTGGCAAATGTCCTGGCTATTTTTGCTTTCGATATGCCCTCACTTAAAAGATAGCGAATCTCCTGCACCTGTTCTGGTTTGAGTTTGCGGTTGACAGATGGAACGAAAGGAAAGCGGTTTTTTTCGCTTGGCATCGCGGGAGTTATCTGCCGGGGTTCCTTCCCGTAAATGGTCGGGATTGACACAACCGCGATCGCCGCAACTGTGACACGCAAAATAACCTGGTTTGACAGGCCGTCCGAGTTTGTGTTCCAGTACCAGTCTGTGAGCGTAGAAACTTTTTGTTTTACCGTTAATTTTAGTACCCTTAATGGCGTAACCATCACTTCTTTTAGCCAAGGTACAAATCATACAGCCGTTCGGCTGTCTTTGGACCCGCATACCGGGAATTATTTCTCGACCTTGCAGTTGTTTTTGAGGGGGCGGCGCAGAGGTACTTCCTACATTTTTAATACGTCCTTTTTTAGACGTGTCTTGATAATTTTTCAGCCGATAACCTTCCCACAAATGGTTGGAATTAATGCAGTTGCGGACATCGCAAGTATGGCAAGCAAAGTATTCTGGTCCGAGCTGCTGACCTAATGAATGTTCTAATACTAAACGGTGGACTGTTAAATTTTTCCATTCGCCGTTAATCCGAAGTCTTTTGGTAGCATAGCCCCTGCTATCTTTTGCTAGGCTATAGATAATACAGACCGTCGGCTGAATCTCGCCAAATATGCCATGAATTACCTCTACTATGTTATCCTCCATCTGTACAACTCCTGGTTTTTTTAGGTGTTGGATTGGCTTCCCCGCAGCGGTTTCAAAACTGCGAGGTAGCTTTTTGTCTGCCATCCTTTCCCGACCAACGTGCTTGTAAATCAGCCAGGAAAACAAGCATTGGACAATTAATTATTGTCTTTCTGCTGTTTCTACTCGGAATCTTTCTACCGATGTCAAAAGGTCGCGAGCAACGCCTACCAAATTTTGCAAAGCACCGGAAACTCGCTGCGCTTCTTGGGATGTTTCCTGAGCAGTTAATTCCACCGCTTGCATAACAGAAGCTACGGCGCGAGCTGTTTCGTTTTGCTCTACAGTGTCCGCAGTAATCGAGCGCACTAGCACGTCAATTCGATTAGTTACTTGAATGATATCTTCAAGCGATCTCTTCGCTTGTTCGGCCAATCTTGTCCCCTCAATCACCTGCTGCGTACCTTCTTCCATCGCCGTCATTACCGCGCCGGTTTCGCTTTGAATTTGCATCACGATCTGTTCGATTTCTTTCAAAGACTTAGCCGATCTGTCTGCCAATTGTCGCACTTCGTCTGCCACGATCGCAAATCCTCTGCCCGCTTCCCCTGCCCTTGCGGCTTCAATACTAGCATTGAGGGCCAACAAATTCGTCCGCGAGGCGATCGTCGCAATTAAAGCCACAATCTTAGAAATTTCTTGAGAAGCTTCTGCCAACCTCTTGACTTTTCTCGTGGTTTCTGCTACTGTCTCGCGAATTTCCAAAATCCCTGCCACCGTCCGCTCCACAGCCTCGCCCCCTTTCAAAGCCGTTGCCGCCGCGCCCCTGGCCACTTCTTCTGCCTCTCTAGCGCTCTCTGCGACCCGCTGAATCGCGTCCGTGAGGACTTGCACCGAATTCAGGGTTGCCGCCAGTTCTTCAGCTTGCCGCAGCGCGTCTGAAGACAAATCGCCCGCAAACTTGGCACTATCCGTAGCGCCCTTGCTGACCTCCCGAGCCGCCTGCTTCACCTGATGGACGATTTCGCGCAGATTTTGAATTGTCAAGTTAAACGAGTCAGCAACAGCGCCCAAAACGTCTGCTGTCACTTCCGCAGTCACAGTCAAGTCACCCCGGGCCGCTCCTTCCACATCGTCTAGCAAGCGAATCACTTGGCGCTGCAAGTCTTCTTTTGCCTGTTCCTGCTCGTCAGACTTGCGCCTGGTATCGCTAATGGTGGTTTGGATAACCTTCGCCATGTGGTTGAATTTAGCAGCCATCTTGCCAAATTCATCTTCCGAGTAAACAGTAGCGCGAGCATCCAAAGTTCCTTGAGATACCGCATCGAACTGAGCTTGCAAATTGTCCGAGGACTTGCGCACCTGCTTGGCGATCAACTGGCCGATGCCCCAAGAAGTTAAAAAGCTCGTAAAGCCTGCTGCTGCGGTCATTACCCAACCTGTTTGGCGCAGGTAAACGATCGCCTCCGGTTTCTCTTGCCGCAGAGCCTGATAAGAGGCGATGTTCGTGACGAAAGCCACAGCTACCAGAGAAACCAGTCCCGCCCCGATTGCCGTGTACAACTGTTTTGTAAACAAAGGGGCATTTTCCAAGAAAGCCAGTCCCCCTTGTTCTACAGTTACCGAAGTATCGAGCGTTTCTATTTCTGTGGGAGCAAAAGTCGGCACCGAGGCATCAACAGGGCCGTTTATGAGAAATATCTCATCATCCCGAATTGCTGAGCCGTCGCTGTTGTCAAAGTCCAGGCTGCTGCCGGTCGTACCCATCATGCCGCTGCTCGAGTTGCCGAAATTTGTGTTACCTCTAGTCAGGATCGAACTGGTGGCATCTTCTGAGATATCAAAGTCCGGCAAATTGCCGAAATCGTCAAACTCGTCAAATTCGTCTAAAAAGTCGCTGTGTTCTTGAGTGTTCCCAGTTTTTGACGACCAGCCGCTGCTGTTCTTGCCAGACGCCCCGAAAGCTGTCGCTTGTTCGTTGTCGTCGAAAGAGAAAGAATCGCTAAAAGCGTCGTCTTCAAAAGCATCTAAGTCGAAGCTGTTTCTAGAGCCAAATGCCGGGGGTTCCGAATCGCTGTAACCGTTGCTGTTGGAGGAGGATCGATCGACCGAATTAAATTGTCCCCGGCTCGACCTTGACGAGTGAGAGTTGGGGACAGCACCTCCCATCAGCAGAGTTTCGTCTTCTGCCAGCGAATAGTTTGACGAGTAGTCCGAGTCGTTATTCGGCTGCTTGTTTTGAGAGCGAGAAGACCCGAAACCCGACATCGGCTCGGCAAAGGGGTCTGCCTCTTCTGCAGGAGGTGCGTTCTGACCGTGATTTTGGCCTGTCTGGGGCGGGGCTTGGTAGTCGTAGTCCGAGTTCCCGTCGAGTTCATCTGGCAAATCGAGCGACCCAAAAGGTTCGGCAAAATTGTCATACGGCCCGGTGGGGGAGTCTAGTTCCTTCGAGTCCAAGGAATTTCCCATTTCTGGGGCTGCAAAACTTTGACCGTTGAGCATCTGAGTTGGAGCTTCTGAAAACAAATCTCCTGAGTAAGGTGCTGGTTTCCCAGACACTTTGCCGCCAGACAAGTCAGCAGCATCAAACTCTGGCTCATCTGAAGCAAAAGGGTCTCCAAAGTCCGAGTCGCTAAACTCGTCCGTGTCTAGCGGCTCGGAAGTCTCAGCATAAGCTGCCATCGCGCCGCTGTCGCTAGTAAAGGGGTTAGAATGCGAGGCTAAATCTTCGCTCGCGCCGGCGCGATTTTCCGGTTCTGGTTCCCACTCCAAGCCACTCATCCCCAAGTCTGCCAAGTCCAAGTTTTCCAGGTCGTCTGGCGATTGACTCGCATAGGACAGGGATGGGGAATTTTTTTGAAAAAGTCCCAAATCCGGTTCTTCTAACCCTTCATCAAGAGATAAGTCTGGGTAGAATTCCAATTCAGTTTCAGCAGACAAAGCCTCAAAACTTTCCTTTTGCAGTTCTCCAGATAAAAATTGGTCGGTGTAGTTAATTCCGCTGTGAGCGTGTTCTACCAAACTCGGGTCGTCACTCAGGCCTAGCACAACCGCGTACTGTTCCCGTGCCACCTCGTACTGTTGCAGTCCGTAGCAGTAGATGTGTCCGCACAGCAGGCGAGCGCTGGGGTCTTCGGGAAAATCTTCTACTAATTGATAAACTAGGGCCGCGGCTTCTGAATAGTTACCAGCCATGTATGCCGCTTCTGCCCGTTGATAGTCCTGCTGAAAGTTGGTACTTGTTGCCATTTGCCGCCCTCTTTAGATTTTAGATTTTAGATTTTAGATTTTAGATTTTTATCTTGAATGTTTAGATGCGCGCCTCAAGTCGTGTGACTGTTGATGGTTAGACCCCAATCGCAAATCGCAAATCGCAAATCTAAAATCGATTTCACGCTGCCCACCGCGCAGAGCGCAGAATTTTTACTTGATCTAGCAGTCGGAGCACTTTCTGAGCTGGTGCACCTAACATCCATTCTCCCCTCAGAAATGGAATCATGCCGTCTGGTGCATTGTTCTGAGAGTGCAGTTGTTCTACGTCGAGCCAGTCCATCCCCACAATTCGATCGACTGCCAGCCCCAAAATTGTGTCTTGGTCTTCCACAGCCACGATGGGGATTTCGGGTCTGTCTGTGTTCAGAGGTGTTTGGTCTCCCAGAAATTGGCCCAAATCTGCCACCCAGATGACTCGTCCTCTCATGTTTAGCGTACCTAAAAGCAAAGAAGAAACGTTGGGGATGGGTGTCATGCGGTCTGGTGAGGGCGATAGTACCTCTCTAATCCCTGTCGCCGGCAGTGCGAACTCGTTCCCCGAAGGAACGTAGAACCGCAGGTGCAGTTCGCCTTCGGGAGTTTCTAGTTCTTGGAATTCCGGAGCCTGATCTACGCCTAGTCCTGGTAATATAAAGTCTGGGCTGCCGCTAATCATAATTCTGACACCTGCATTTCTAGCAAATTGTTGACGTTTCCCGCCAAGCCGATCGCGATCGAAACATCGACGGTCAAAACTTTACACAGCCAAGCTTGACACAGCCAAGGGGTGAATGGCGCGACTGCAGGAGGTGCTTGGCAATAAATGTG
Source organism: Microcoleus sp. F10-B2 (assembly GCF_036704965.1). Taxonomy (NCBI): domain Bacteria; kingdom Bacillati; phylum Cyanobacteriota; class Cyanophyceae; order Oscillatoriales; family Microcoleaceae; genus Microcoleus; species Microcoleus sp. F10-B2. The sequence continues at coordinate 10,972 of NZ_JAUBTB010000012.1, forward strand.
CTCCGTCAATAATTCACTGCAATCAATAATTTGCGCGACCTTTGCTGACAAATTGGCTCAAATCGACTGCGAAAAATTAATGTGGAACCGTAAAGCTTCACTTTGTACTCCCACCGCCGCTAATTTGGTAAAACTCTGGGCAATTTTTACGATGAATGCTAAACAGCTACTCGGATTAACGACGGGTTGTTGACATGGCTGATGTCGCGATAATCATAAACCGAGTCAGTTAAGACGCTCGATCGAATCTCCGACTTTGTACAGAAATGCCTAGCAATAACTGGCTCTGCGCATCGGTTTTTCGGAGCGGCTGCAAGTGGAGAACAAGTATATTATATTTGCACTTTGAGCGTGTTAGGCGCGACCGGGGTCGAGAAATTGAACAGAGTTTTACCGACGCTCGACGGGCAGCGCGCGGATTTATACATTCTAGTTTATGGTGCGATCGCCCCAAGCCATCACCTTTCTCTCTGGCGGTCGAGACAGCCCTGGGGAGAGCTGGTACAAAATAGTTCCTATCCTGTCACCGATGCGGAATTTATTTTTCTTCTAATTCGTCTTCTAGCGAGCGCCCTAAGAATCTTTCCGATAGATTGGTCCGAGGGTAGCCCGGGCCCACATATTTTTCTACCAGCATCAATAACTCGCTTTCGCCAAAAGGTTTGGTGTAGAAGTCTGTAGCTCCGGCCATGCGGGCTTTAACGCGGTCGATAAATCCGTCGATGCCCGTCAGCATGACGATCGGCGTCTGCCGGAAAGCGGTAGAATTGCGCAGCATGGCGCAAATTTCGTAGCCGTCGAGTTCCGGCATAGCGATGTCGCACAGAATTAAATCGGGTTTGAGTTGAAAAACCAAACTCAAAGCTTCGAGGGGATTGCCGATCGCAGTAGCTTCGTAACCGTGTTCGTTTAAAATTGACTCGACTGTTTTGCGAATAATATTGTCGTCGTCAATACAGACAACTCTGGGAACCTTGGTTTCTAGAGACGACCATTCTTTTTTGTTGTTGGCCGGGGCAACAGAGGGCTCGTAAAATACTTGCACCAATCCCTGCTGCACGAAGGGGTAAATCGCCTTAGCGACAGTCAGCACGTCTCGGTTGAGGTAGCGCGCCATTTGGCGGATCGAAGTGTGGCCGTCGGCCCAGCGTCTGAGAGTATTAAAGGTATTGACAGGCAGCGCTACTCGCAGCTCGGAGGGGTCTGAAATCACCGGGCATTGGTTGGGCGACTGAATGTGAGGGTGAAACTGCTTCCACTGCTGTACCTGTTTGACAATCTTAGCCAGCAGCGAGCTAATTTCTAAGCTGGTCAGTTGAGGAGCCAAAGCAGGGCCCATTTCAAAAGTGAAGGAACCCTGGTGAAGACTGAGCAAGTCAAAGAGGGTTTCGTGGATCATGCTTTGGATGATGTTGCGCCCTTGAGCTGGGGTGAGGATGTGGTTTTCTAGCAGGGCCCACAGGTATCCGTATTCTGGGGCATTGGTAGATGCCATATAGGGAACTTGGATTTTGTCGAGGGCGGTGTCTGCTTTGTAGCGGCGCAGGTAGTCGCGCAAGCGAAACAAACTACCAGCACTCTGGGTAGCGTAAATAATCTGACCGTTGAAGCAGAAGACATACCAGGATTGTCCTGCAAGGGAGCGCTGGGTAGGTGGAGTACCCGTGCTGCTGCCGGTGGAGCTGTAGGCCTCTACGAACAGTTCTCCGGTTCGCTGACCTAACTCAATCAATTGCAGGATGCTGCGGATGTCAATTTCACTCAAATTTCCCTGCATGCAGCTAAAGTGTCCTCCTTAAAACCGTTGGCGTCTGAGCTCGGAAAGACTGTGTGCTGGGGCGACATTACTTTAGTTTCCGTCAATAATTCACGCTTGATTTGCTTCACAATTGGGAATTGACGAAAGGGCGATACTCTGGTTTGAGTCGGCCGCGCTACCAGTCCACAAGCTGAAACCGCGAAACTTGCGGCCTTCTCCAAGTGTAGAGTTTCACCTTGTATTCAAACTGTCGCCTCAACTGGCAGCAGCCACATCGCACAATTGCATGGGCTAGGGAGTTGGCAACGCTGGCATTCCCGACAGGCTGAAGTCTTCGAGCGCAAGAGTTTTGAAGTTTTTGGCTGAGTATGCCGTCAGTTTATACAGCACATCTTTAACGTATGGAAACTTCAAAATACTGAGGATTCTCTGGTTTTACTGCTGCTACCAACAGTCGCTGGCCGATCGATCCCGAAGGGGAACTTGAGGCTAGTATGTTGGGTTGGATGAGTTGCCAACGAGGTTTTTAGGGTTGGTCACAGCCCCCAATTCCAAGGGTGACAAGCAGTGTCGGCGTGTTTTGACAGTGGCCGTGCGCTGTTGGTCTTGTAGGTTGAGCGGTGTCTTAAACCCTAAAATTACGTGCACTCAAACACGAACATTTGTTAGCAATTGTCAGGAATACGTTCACTGCCGATCGACCTTTTTGCTCGCCCGCTGCTCAGTCACAGGCTCTCGTCATTCCCCTATTCTAAGGCAGCGCGGTTCAAATCCCTAGTCCGCCTGCCGATGGCGCGCGCTTGGGGGATCTTGGGGCTAGAGGGCGATCGACCAGCAACTAAAGCCTGGTACAATCAATAGAAAAAGTTTTTAACTGACTGACCTTTTTCGGCTTTAGGCTATGGCAGTCCCCGCAGTTTTGCTAGTCTTTAATTAAGCGGCATTGATACTGCTCTCCCCTTCGTCTAGAAAGCGGGCAGCGAAAGTGCTTTTTGAACGCTTCCCCGCGAGGCAGTGCTGTGCATGAGTGCTGCTAAAGTTGGGAAAAGATGCTATCCCCCGATCGGGCAAACGACACCAAAGAGAGGACTATTAGTGTGCTGTATCTAGCGGAAGTACAAAAACAGAGAAGCGGCTTTGGTCTCGGTGGCGGTAAGGCTGAACTGAAACTGCTAGCTTGTCAGCGGGGCGAACACAATTGGAGCGCCGTACCAGGCGATGACGTGATCCCGGTTGAGGAAGCTAATAAGTTTAACGACGGCACGCTGGTGCTGGTGGAGTTGAGCGCTAGCAAGCAAGTGCAGCGCATTCAGGAGGCGGCCCGCCAGTTGGTGAGCATTCTGCAAAATTTCTCGCGCTTGCAGGACAAGTTTAAGGATAAGGAAGAGGAAATTGAACAGTGGAAGGCTTCTCTGACGTTTTCGAGTCAGGAACTCAATCGCCGGGAAATGGAAATGCAAGCCCGCGAAGAGCAATTGGCTCAAATGGAAGAGGAGTTGGAGCGGCTGGAGGCTCAGCGCTCGGAAATTGAAAATACTCGAGATGAAGCTAACCGACTGCGAGAAGAGGTCGATCGCAGCCGCGCGGAAATTGAGACGGCTTGGGAACAGTTGCGGAGCGAGCAGCAGCAGATGAGCCAGCAGCAGTCTCAGGTTCCACAGGGCGCGGTGCTTGACGAGCAGCAAGCCAGGAGGATTCAGGAGTTGATGAACAAGCTGGGAGGGGCAATTGCTTCTGCCCAAGGGGTGCGGGAACAACTGAATCAGTCTTTTGGTGTTGTGGGGGCTCAGCAGGCAATTCTGGACGTTCACTGGCAGCAGTTGGAGCAAAAACGGGCTAACGCTCAGCAGCAGCAAGAAGAGGTCGACCGACAAAATCAGAACCTCCAAAACCTCTGGCAGGAGTGGTATCAATCTCAAGATGCTTTGGCGCAAGCTCGGGCGGATCTTAAGGGTCGGCAAAGTACCCTCAGCGCTAAGCAGGAGCAGGCTCAGTCGGTGTCTTTGCAGGTGCGGGCTGTTGAGGACCTGTACCAGCAACTTTCCAGGCTCGCATCTGCTTCGGGTGCAGCAGGTACTGAGCAAAAAGTAGATGTGTCAGCCCTGGAAAAGATGCCGGTTGAGGAGTTGCAGGGGCTGGTGCAACACCTGCAACAGGATTTGGAAAAGGTGTTCCGGTTTGTTAACGATCAAGAGGAGGAGTTGACTCTGCAGCGGGAGACAATTGAGGATCTGCAAGGGAAAATTCAAGCTGCTAGCGAGTACGATCGCATGGCTTTGGAAAATGAAATGGCAGATGAACTCGAAAGTTATCAGATGTTAAACGAAACTCTGGTGGGACAGCGCCTCCGGTTGCAGGAACGGGAAGATGTTTTAAAGCAGCATCAGGCGGTGCTGTGGCGGCGGCTGGGTACTGGTAATGCTCCCAAACAAGAGCGAGGAGATATTGATTTGGGACCGATTGTCGCACAGCTCAATTCTGTGCGCCAGCAGCAGGGCGAAGAATTGCAAAGATTGGAAAACGAAATTCAACAGGTGCGGGATGCTATCTCTCAAATTGAGGCAAATGTCAACCGCAAAAATGGGGAAAATGAGGCGAAACGCTACGAACTCAAGCAGTTAGAGCAGAATTTGTTCAACCAGAAAGGCGCAGTGGCCGAACTCTGGGGCCGGGTGAATGTTTATCAAGAAATGTTGCAGCCGGTGCAGGATAATTTGAAGGGGCTGCGCCAAAAGCTGGAAGCGGTGGGGGGTGAGCTCGATCGCGTGCAGCAGACAGGAGAGCAGCAAGATCTGGATATAGCTCAGTTGCGGCAAGTTATTTCGGGTTTGTTGAATCTGCCTTAGCCTAAAATTAAATATTTATAACGATCCAAGGGTTTTCGACTCGGGCGATCGCTCCTCCAGGAAATGGATCGGTTTGCGATCGGTTGGGGGCTGGGATTAAGCTGGTTAGTTTTTCTACGCTGTCAAAGCTGGGTGCTGAGGGCAATATTTGTTGCAGTAGCTGCCGCATTGCCCGTCGCTGCAAGGCAAGGGGTGCTTCCCGCAAACAAGAGCGATTTAACTTGACGGGCAGTTGAAAATTCACCTGCGGGCTGTCTCCCATTGGAGACATTGCTCGCTGTAGCAAGTCGCTGGCTGCAAGTTCCAGATATTCTACGTCGGCGCGGAGGAGTTCGGCTGTTTGAGCTAGCGCTTGTTGGGCTTTTGGGTTGAAATGAGTTTCTAAATAAGGCAATAATTCCGATCGAATGCGGTTGCGAGCATATTTGAAGTCTTGATTTGTGGCATCTTCCCAAATGGGTAGTTTTTGCTCTTGACAAAATTCACCTGTTTGCGATCGGGTTATTTCGAGCAAGGGACGAACTAAATAGATTTGAGATTTGAGATTTTGGATTTTCGATTGGGAATTTTCATCCTGATTTTCCAATCTCAAATCGGCAGATATTTGGGAGTTAGGATTTTCGCCGGAATTCCCCAATCTAAAATCTAAAATCGGCAATCGAAAATCGGCGAGAGGCCGCGTCCAGGTGAGGGCAGAAAGTCCGTCGGCACCGCTGCCGCGAATCAGGTTGTAGAGGAGAGTTTCGGCGCGATCGCTGGCTGTGTGGCCTGTAACAATGTAGGGATAGTTGTGGGCGATCGCAATTTCGGTTAAAGCTTGATATCGCCACTGTCTGGCGGCTGCTTCTGTTTTGGAGATGTCCGAGGCTGTTTGTAAATAGTATGATATTCTCCAGCTTTTAGCTATATTTTCTACATGATTTGCGTTAGCTTCCGAGTCAGAACGCCAGCGGTGATCGCAATGAGCAATCGCTAGATTCCAGTGCCATTTTGGCTGCAAATCGAGCAATAATTTGAGCGAACACAGAGAATCTTGTCCCCCGGATACTGCTACTAACAATCGCTGATTTGAGGGCAATATTTGTCGTTGCAGCAGCGTCCGGTGCAGTTGAGCGTGGAGGTGGGTCCAATTGGAAGATTCAGCCATAAGGGCAGTTGTTGATGTAAGAACGGGAAATCATTAGTCAGCAGTCATTAGTATGAAGGATGCAGCCAGATTCTCATCACCTCAAAACTCCCAACTATTTTCCTTCCCTTCTCCCCTAAGTAGCAGCTTAGCTCCACATTCCTAGACTTTGAGGGTTGCTATCTGGATACCTAGAAATAGGAAAATTCTTACTTATTTGTGTTGAGTCGCTGACATTTGGTTCATCATTTGTATCCGTTTGTTCGGAGGTGTTTTCACCGTAGTTTTGGGCGGTGTCAGAGGCTTCCAGGGCCGCTGGAAGGGCTTTTTGTTCTTTTAGTTCAGATTCGATCGGGCAAAACTCCAGACGCATCCTAAGTTTGCCTTTAGTCCAGGCTTTCCCGGCACTTAACACCTCGCAATCCATGCCCTCTGAGAATAAATTGTCTTCTACCAATTTTGACTGCATAATGGTCATAAATTCGCTGACTTTGAATGTACATTGATACATCAAAGCGCTGCCAGGAGCTGACAACACATCGTCTTCTTTGAGAAATATTTGCGAATTGTCCATATCAATTGTCATTTTAATTAAGGAAGAAAAAAGAGAGAAGCAGGAAGAGAGAATAGGGAGTAAAGTTTTGCACTCTCGCTCGTTCAGTAAGGTGAGCATAGCCCACCTTACAACCGGAGATGATATTAATCCATGTTCTTTGATTGATACTCTTCTGTAGCTGATTGGTCGATCGGGAATTAGAAAAACCAACCGTAGGAATGTAAACCCTTGCCTAACAGATTAACGCCTAGATAGCAAATCCAAACTACCACAAAACCTGTGGCGGCTAAAATTGCTGGGCGTCTTCCCTGCCAGCCGCGAGTAATGCGGGCGTGCAGGTAGGCAGCAAATACCAACCAAGTAATTAGCGCCCAAGTTTCTTTCGGGTCCCAACTCCAGTACGAGCCCCAAGCTTCGTTAGCCCAAACCGCACCTGCAATAATGCCAACTGTCAGTAAGGGGAATCCTAAACCGATGATGCGATAGCTAATGTTATCAAGAGTTTCTGCTAGATTCAAGCGCTGGGGCGAGAGAAGTTTTGCGGTTTGAGTTTGAGAGGTTGATGCGGTTTGAACGGTTGCTAATTCGAGCACTGCGGTGGTGCCCAAACCGTTATTGTTGGAGTTGAAAGAGGGTTCGCTGAAAGCTAATGCGCTGTCGGCGCTGGTTTCTGCAATTTGAGATTCGGGGTTTTGAGGGCGTTGGAGGCGGTAGTTGCCGTTGCGGTTGCTGTTGGTGCCGAAGGAACTACCGGTGAGTTCGATTTTTTGGCCGCGGGTGACGATTAAAAAGGCGATCGCCAGTAGTGCTCCTACCATTAAAGTTGAGTAACTGAGCATCATGACGCTAACGTGCATCATCAGCCAGTTTGATTTGAGGGCGGGTACTAGGGGCTCTGCAGATTGCATGGTTGCGGGCAGAGTCAGGGCGGCAAAGGCGGAAATTGCCATTGCTACGGGGGATGTGGCTACTCCTACTAAGCGGGAACGGCTCATGTTTTCCGCGACTAGGTGGATGGCGGTGATTCCCCAAACTAGGAAAAATAGGGATTCGTAGAGATTGCTTAAGGGGAAGTAGCCGGCTTCTATCCATCGAGAACCGAGTAAAGCGGCGATGGATAGGTTGGCAACTGCCATTCCTGCGGTTCCTAGGGCCCCCAGGTAGGGAATGCCGGGGAAAGCTGCGCCAACCCAGTAAACGAGCATTGTTGAGAACAAAATGGCAAAGGAGATGTTGTCCAGCCAGTTCTGGAGTACGACCAGATCCATAAAAATTACTCCGGTAATGTTTTTACTTATTTTTGCTAACTAGATCGATCGTACTGGGGTTAGGCAGTTTTGGGTTTGGGATTTTGAATTTTTGTGGCAATTATTAGTGGTTGGCGGTTGTTGAGGTGCGAGTGGGCGATCGCGCCGACGCATCAAACAAGCTACTATTGACCCACCAGACGAGTGTCACCCCGTCAAGTCACGTTGGTTGATTCTGGCTGACGGCTTGAGGTTGGACGAGTTCCAAGTAAGGAAACACGGAATGCTGATGGGCGAAATTCGATCGCCCATTAACAAAATTAGGACTTACGCACGGGGGGCCAGAAACCGGGTTTTGTTAGGAAAATCCTTTGTTCGTACTCGAAAATTAAGTAAAAAACCCGGTTTCTTTGTCGGGAGTGCGTCTAGGACTGAAAATATAGGATGTTTTTCGATCTGAGGCTATCTGGAATCCTTTAGAATTGATTGAGCAGATTACCGACTTGCTGTTTTTGCAACCAGCCAAAAAACGGGTATAGTGCCACGTACAATCGTTGTGGATACTCCCCAAATTTTAGACCCTTCGACAAGCTCAGGGCAACGCCAAAGCTCAACCTCTCAGATTTATCAAGGCGAGTCAATTCTAAAATCTAAAATCTAAAATCTAAAATCGACTGACGGTTGGATTAGTTGCACTGGCTAGAGGAGATGTTGGGTTAATGCGTCGAGATTCAATATTTTACAAGTTATTTCAAGAAGATCCGACGCTGCTGTTTGAGCTGTTGGAAGAGTCACCATGGAATGCGGAACAGTATCGATTTGACTCCGTTGCTGTGAAGGAACCGAAGTTTGAAATTGATGGGGTGTTTTTGCCGCCGGATGCTGAGCCTGGAGTTGTATATTTCTGTGAGGTGCAGTTTCAGCGGGATGAATTGCTTTATGAGCGATTGTTTGGTGAGTCGTTTTTGTATTTTTATCGCAACCGTCAGCGATTTACAGATTGGGAAGCGGTGGTAATTTATCCGAGTCGATCGACTGAACAATCGGAAACGCATCCGTATCGATCGCTCTTGAACTGCAATCAGGTGCATCGGGTATATTTGGATGAGTTGGGGGATATTGAACAGTTGCCGCTGGGGGTGGCGCTGATGGCGTTGACGACGATCGACGAAGCGAGTACCCCGGAAGTGGCGCGATTGTTGCTGGCGCGATCGCAGCGGGAGGAATCTGAGGCAGCGAGTCGCGCCATAATAGAGATGCTGACGACAATACTGGTTTACAAGTTTACCAATTTGAACCGAAGGGAGGCAGAGGCGATGTTAGGGATTACGCTTGAGGAAACTCGGTTTTATCGGGAAGCGAAGGAAGAAGGCATCGAACAAGGCATTGAACAAGGCATTGAACAAGGCATTGTGCAAGGGCGGGAACAAGAAGGAAGAGCTTTGATTTTACGTCTGTTAAATCGCCGTCTGTTAAATCGGCGAGTTGGAACATTACCGGAATCTATCACCACTAGAATTGCTGATTTGTCGATCGAGCAAATTGAAACTCTAGCAGAGGAATTGTTAGATTTTCAGTCGATCGAGGATTTAGAGGTTTGGCTGGAGAATTTGCAGCAGGGAGAGTGAAACGAGGTTAGGAATTGCATTTGAGGGGGCGATCGCGCCATTTACGCGCACAAACACATTAAACGTACTCCCCCTCTACTTCCTGGGTTTTGGGGTTCTTTTGGTGCATCCGCCGTTGCTGAGAGGATGTTAAGGGTGCGATCGGGGATGATTCCGGCGATTTAGAAGCTGATTGATGATGGTGGAAGATGTTTTGGGCGATCGGACCCACAGACTTATGTTAGGGCTTGCTGAATAAGTTAAGAAAAATCACGATAGCAATTGAGGAATGATTCAAGTTCAGCGACACATAATTTTTTGTTTGCTATAACTTGTCCAGTTATAGTTTTTGATAATAACTGACCTGTAAATAGGTGTAATTTTCGGTTTTTGACATAAAAACACACAAAAAACCCGTCTTAACCAGGTAGAAAGGTTCATTACTAAAAAAGTAATAGCAATGGCTGTACCAGATGTATTATCAAGTTTTGCCATCACAAGGGTTCAGACCGAATCTTCGTTTTCCTTGCCCAAACTTGCCCTCAATGGCATTTCTAATCCTCTCATCTTCCAACGCTTGCCTCTTTTTTGATTTACTCACATTTGCTGGCGGTCTTCCTAATGGCGGCCCACTCAGCCTAATACCTTTTTCTTTACACCATGCTCGGTTTTCCCGATTTCGGTAAATGCGATCTGCATGAACTGACTCTGGATAATACCCTGTGAATTTATGATATGCTTCTACTTGTGTTTTTAAGTCCCCTGATTCGTTAAAATTATCCCAGCTCATCCTGTCTAAAAATATATATCCTTCAAAGCAACTGGCTGATAGTTTTGCTCCAAACTCTACGCTTTTTCCGGCTTTTCCTCGCGACGTTGGGACGGATATGGGGTTGGCTTAAACTTACTATTCTATCCTCAATGCTCTGTTTATTGTTATCAAATAACCATTGCTGTTGGCGATAGACCTCTGTGAGGACTAGCAAGGTTTTATATTGCTTTGTGCTCAGGCGTTCGAGAGTCGCACCTGACTTGATTAGCTGTTCAATATGAGCGAGGTTTCTTTTGATATATTGAAGTTGTTTTTTAATTGCCTGTCTTTTTTTATGGCGGGATGGTCTTCTTTGTTTTGCTATTAATAAGTAATCTTTTCGGGCGAGATTACGGTAGGTTCTTGGTTTTTTACTGGTTTGATCTTCGATCTGTTTATACAGGATGTCTATAATTTTTTCGGTATGAACTCTGGCTTTGTTTAATAGTCCTAAGTCGGTCGGATAGGTAATGTCTGCTGGGGCACAGGTAGCATCTACGATCAACTTACCGCGATTGGGTGACTCATTTTTGGCGTCCGAATCCTTTTTTTTTTTCGGTTTTAACTGGGGTGATGGAGCGCATTTTTTCGACCATTCGTTCATTCACTTTATTAATTAAGTTCGGACTAATTCTTTGGCGAAAGTGAACCAATAGTGATGGGTCAAATGGCAGCTCGTTACTGTAGCTTGAGTGACCGATAAAGTATTGCAGATACGGGTTTTCACGGATTTGTTCTACTCTTGGACGATCACTAATTCCTAATTTTTCCTTAATAATTAATGCCCCCAACGCCATCCTCCATGATGAAAGCTGGTGCACCCATTTCTGTGGGGAAGTTTTGAGCATATTCTGATTCAAATTCTGACCACGGTATTACTTGGGCCATCTTTACCCAACGGTTATAGGCGTGACAATTTAGAGCCGTTGGCTAGTTCAAAGTCCAAGGGTGGGATGGGAGCAAGCTCAACCTTTTTGTACATGAGCTCAGGTGGTGATGCACGGGTTTTGACCTATTTTACCTGTTTATCTTGCAGTTTATTCTCGATCGCGCGCTCGAAACCTTTCGCGACGCAATATGCACTCGATTATTCAGCAAGCCCTATGTTAAATTAGACCTCTTGCAAAAAATAGCTAAGACGGGCTCTCCGGCCCATTCCACAAGAAAAGATGATTTTTGTGGGATTGGCCGGAGAGCCCGTCCTAAAATTTCATTAAAAGGACTTTTGCAAAAGGTCTATTTTCCTGTAGTTTCAGTCCCTCACAGTACCTCCGGCGAACGACTTCTTTTTAAAGCAATAGATAATTGCCTCAATCGTTCGCTAACTTCTAAATTCGATTCTTGTGACTTCAAGTTATCAGGTATTTCAGCAAACAGAAGTGGATTTCCCTGCAACCACTCATTGAGAGCAACGCCAGTCCAAGTACCTTCTTTGTCTCGGAAACTATCCACTAAACCCTTCAGTTCTTGAATACAGTATGACTCGAAACCAGCCGCACTAAAAATTGCATAAACTAAGTATTCTTCAAACGCACTAATATCATTTCCTACCTCAAAAACTACAGCTTCTTCTTGTGGCGATTTTATGTCCTTAGAAAAATCTCCTACTATTTGCGCTGCTACCCCAGCAATTTGGGTTGCTATTCCTGTAACTCCTAATACTTGTTGCCGAATCTCCGAATTAAATAGTAAATCTGAACCATATTTTACATATTTTTTGAGAACCCTAAAGGCAGCTTCTTCACCACTATAGTAGTTATCAATAATTTCAATATCTACCCCTAAACTTTTGATTATTTTATTTCGAGTATCACTATTAACTGGGCCGCGAATCAGCGCTTCAGCAACTGGACGCGCAAAGCGTAAAAATAATACGCTTAAGCTATTCTCTAGTTTTGCTAAAAAATATTCCTCGGAATTTTCAATTAGCCTGGGTTTTACTTGATTACTTTCCCATAATAAACTTGTCATATATTCAACTAATTTTAATGCTTCATCCTTAAGTTCTAAAGCAAGTTGATGAGCAATTGCAGAGAGAAGCTTACTAATATCACCGTACAAATCATCCCGCCAAGCAAAATTGGCTTTCATGCGGTCAAACTCAGGATTGGAGTTAGCAAGAAAAATAGTATCTTTCTTTTTAAATGTTTCCTCCCTGAGTTTCTGCATTTCATTGTCAACAATTTGTAAATATCGTTCTCTAAATTTTTCTATTTGAGTGAATGACTTAGCATTAGAACTATCTAACGATTTGTTTACAACCGAATATTCATAGTATTTTTGTAAATCAGCTTTGATTGTTTCCCATTTTTGATTCCACCATTCTGTAAATAAAACCCGCCGATTATTTTCTTCAAATAGCTTGGCTTCTTCAGGATTTTCTGGATACTTTTTGCTGACTGTAATATAAATCTGTTCGGAATTGCTGAAAATTTTATTGATAGAAGCTTCGCATCTTTTTTTTAAAATCGAGACACGCTCAGTGTTGATATAGTTAAATATTTTTTCCTTAATTTCTGGAATTCCCGTACCATTTTTATTCAGAGTTTCTTCATCGGTAATTCCAGTTAGTCTCTTCAACTGAGCTTCGATATTACTTGCATCCCCAATCTCTAACTTAGTCTGTTCTCCTGCTAAACCATTCAAAATTAGATAGGCTCCGGCTGAACCATATACAATGCGTTCAGGTGGAAGCTTTGCACGCTTTAACCAGTCTTGAGATGCTTCTTCAATATGTGTTTTAAGCGCCTCTGCACTACCTAATGAATCAATCCGACTTAAAAATACAAAAAGCTTATCAGCAACGGTGACGTTTTTATCGCCAAGTTCGGTAAACTTGATTATTTCTAGTTCCTTTTCCCGGAGGCTAGTAAACCGCTGTACCAATATCACCGCATCACAGTCAGAGAGCATTGCTTGTGCTTCATCAACGTGCTTTGCTAAACCTGAATCTAAACCGGGAACATCATAAAAAACAATCCCTTCAGCCTGAGCAAGTTTGTTAGTATAAAGTCTCGCCTCTAAAACAGCGTGAGCATACTTTTCATCTGCTACATACTTCTTGAGTGGTTCTCTAATATCTTCGAGTCTAGTAAAGGGAAAAGTCAGATTACCTTCTCTTCTTACCTGTTGTAAAGTTATTTCGTTTGCTCGTATAGTATTGAGGTCTTCTTTCGCCCCTACTTTCTCCAGTTCCTTGAGTAAGTTGATAAACTCTTCTTCGGTTCTCGCTTGTACTTCCAGCCTTTGTTCGGACTCGTTTTCAACTGAATAAATTTGTGTTGTGGTAAATGTGCATCTTCCTCCCTTTGCTGGAAGTAAATCACATTGCAACCAAGCATTAATAAAGGTGCTTTTTCCTGCTTTTTCGAGTCCGACAACAGCGATGCGAAACTCGCGCTTTTTCAGTCTTTCAAGTTGGCGACGAGTTGGTTCTGCTTCTTGTAAAAGTACGTCTTTAAATCCAGCAGGAACTTCAGCTTGGGGTAACATAGCCAAATTAACCGCGTGTCGCTGCACGTGTAGAGCGTCGCTAAGACGAGCTTCATAGTAAGAAGATGCTGCTTTCCAGTCCATTTTGAGGTTCCTTAAATGCGGTTAAAGTTTTCTAAACCAGATACAGATAGATATTTTAAAGAAGCTAATTGTTTAACCATACCTTGTCCATTGGAAGGGAGATTTCTCTTTAAAATATATGGAACTTTCTTCCCAATCATTTCTTCCCCATTATCAATGTTAATCCTGACGTAAATTTCTCTCTGTTCACTAAGAGTTGTAATATCTTCGTCGGTTCTGTCTAACCGCTTCCATGTCGCATCCGCATCTTCTGGAGTTGTACATAGAAAATATAAGGAATTATCTATGAGTTTTTCTATGTCAGAGACATCAATTGGATGATTTTCTCTTACATTTTCTACCATCGATGCTGGTACAACAAGACACAAAGCTACAGGTACAGGAACTTTTGGTCGTGGTGGAGAGCTATCTAATGGCTGATTTTTGCGACTATCTCCTACTTCTCGTTCTTTTTTGGCTTTTTCAAGATATTTTATACAAACAACTGCTCCTACAATTAGACATCCTATAACAACAATCTGAAATAACTTCATTTGAGTATCTTCCCAAGTATTACCAAAATTCTTACGTACAGTTTTAACACTCTCTTTCACCGGCTGAATTATATCATTTATCCATTTTTTTTGATTATTAGGATTACTTATGAAAAGCCCAATAATATCAACTGATATAGATAAATCATCTTCTAATGATGCGTAATCTTTAATTTTAAGATACTGACAAACTTCTTGAGCTTGTGAGTTGTCTGCTCCAAGTATTATATATATTACTGTGGACAGAACTCCCTTCTTTTGATTTTTAATTTTAGGATAAATCTCCTCACAAATCGCTTGATACAATTTTTCTATGTTTTGACCTACTGAAAATTGGGGTGGCGGATTCATGTCATTATATTTTTGGGATAGAACACGGATTTTAAATTAACAAAAGCAATTGTCAATTCAGTTAACTTTCCAGATTTTTCCTAAGCTAGAAAACTCTTCTGCTAGGTTTTGAGCTTTTTGTTCCATAGGTTGCCAGACATTTCTTTGCTTTTCATAATCAATAGTAATTTCTTGGTTTGCCTTATCGAGCCTTTCTTGATAACGGTTAATAATATCACTCTGAACTTTATCTACATTTTTTTTTAGACAATCAATTTGTTCTAGTAACCAGCTTGCAACTTGATTTACTCTTTCTGAGTCTTCCCCTTTTGCCTGCATAACCCACCCTTCAAGTAAATTTTCTACACTTGGTATGTCAGCATTATCGCTAGAACGGGTTCGATATTCGGTTTCATAAATGGTTTTCTTCCCTATCCACAATGTATACCAAGTTCTTTTTTGTCTTTCAACCTGTACTGCTTCCTCCCAATTCCCTTTTGTAATAGGAAATCCTGCTTTAAACCTAAAATTAAATGTTAAATGACTCTCGACTTTAATCAGTTCGGATTCAGGAAACTTAATCGCTATGTTAGGTGCAATATCATTGGCTTCATTTTCAAAATAAGACAAATGGCAACGAAACAATTCGGACACAGCCTGATAAATTCTATTTAATTCTTGAGTGGAAATCTGTTTTAATACATCCTGTATAACAATGTTAAGATGGATAGCTAGTTCATTGAGTTCCTCATTAAGTTGTTTGAGTTTATTTTTCTCAGCCTCCGTTTTTGCTTCCATTGTTTTTCCTTTTTTAGCAACGGAATCCTTGTAGCCTAAGCCAACTAAACGGTTCAAGTTTCTTGCGAGTAAATTGACATTTAAAACATTTGCTCTTTTTAAATTCGGGCTGTCTAAGTCTACCCTTCCAGTTTCTAAAGACTTTGCCACTGCTTCTAATACTTGGTTAATTCCTTTTTGAAATTCATTTTCCCATGAATAAAGTGGGAATAATTTTTCTCGTAATTCATCGTATGGTTCGACCTGCTGGAGTTCCGAAATTATGGTTCTTATATACTTCACAACATCATCTTGTGACTGTTTTGCTAGAACCTTTTTAACTTTTGTATCTAGTTTTTCAAAAGGCTGTTTTAAATTTGTATCGCTAATTTCTAAGAACTGTTTAAGTGATGCCCTAATCCTTGATATATTTTCGTATTCCTGTTTATAGCGTTCTTCCGAACTATTAAGAATAGCGGTTGTTGTTTGTGTTGCCCATTCCGTTACGGCATTTCCTGCGGATAGATTGAAGCGTTCTATAATTTGTGGGATTACTAACTGTGGAAAGTGTTGAGTAATATGTCCCCTTAAGTTCTGTTGAAATTCCTCTGCATAAGATTTTTGCCATAATGCTTCAGCAACTCGGTTTCGATCGTGTCTAGACCATTTTTGTACGTTACGTGGCAGGACTTCTAATATATCTTCATCAATTAATCCATTAAAATTGTTGTCTGCCTTTTTACAGGCTTCAGCACTATAGATATCATCATTATTTTGGATCTGAAGGGCTAGTAGAGCAGGCCATGTACTAAGTTTGACAACTTGTAACTTCTCTATATCTTCTGTATATTCTTGTAGTTGTTCAGTCAATTCGTTTTTTATATCACGTATAGCTTTTTCAACAAAGCGATTTTCTGTTTCCGGCCAATTTTTGTCAGCTCGAAAAACGTCAATCCGATTCAGAGTAAAGAGCATACGTGCAGGAGAACCACCCAAATCTTTTACCTGCTGTACAACTTCTTGCAGTAAACTTTTTACTTTATGTGCATCGGTTTCTGCACTATTGTATGTGACTATGCACAATGCCTCTCGGCACTGTTTAATAATATCTGCGTTACCTTGATCGCCCACATAGGCCAAACCAGGTAAATCAAGAATTTTTACCGTTGTTCCTTGTGGTAGTTCCAGTTTAGACTCTTTGACAAGCCTGAAAGGGTAAAATATTGTAGATTGTGGGCAAGCTAAATTCGGTTGTTTTTCTCTGTTTTCGATATAACTTATCATTACTTGGTATAAGCGCTGATAAATTTTTTCCTCTCTGATACCTCTCCATTCTCCACACTCCCACAATGCTCCTGGTGTTTCATGGATTATTAGAGACTTTTCCTTGCTATATTCGATAGTGACTGCCCCGGCGCTCATTTCACTTACGGCTACGGGGACAATTTCGGCTCCACATAACAAGTTTACCAAAGTGCTTTTCCCACTACTGGTGGTTCCTGTCGTCGCAAGAGTCAGAGTTGGATTACGGAGTTCCTCAACCAGAGTGCTTAAAGCCTCGTCTAACTTTATAGACAGTTCTTGCATTTCAGGCTGATATGTATCTGGTAAATGCTCGGAAATTTCTGTATAAAAATTATTCCAGTATTTAGCAAGTAGTTGAGCTTTGAATTCTACTTCGTCAAAAACTTTGTATAATTGTTTACTCATGTGTTAAATACTGGTGTTGATCATGAATATGTATCCTAGTTAACATATTTGAGTCGCAACTGATAGAGGGCTGACAGCCGCACTGTTGAATTATGACTCTAGGGCATCATCATACCATACCTGTCAAAATACGATCGCAATTTATTTATTTATTTATTTATTTAAATAAAGTTACAAACAGGATCTTCAGATTGTGGCATATCTTCAATTAGATTATCAGCGGGCGTTGCTGAATGCAGGTATGAAACGATCGCACAAACGCCGAAAGAACGCTCTAAATTGCGATCGATTATACCCATATTCCCCAACGCAGCCGATCGAACTCTCGCACAATTAGTCAACAGTCGATCGACTAAAACAAACCTCATTACCAAGGATTACCAATCATTCTAAAAGCAGACCAATAATAAGGATGAGAAAAATTCTGACTCGTCGTGTTTGCCAATTCCGGGGGTAGTGGCAGATTGCCAACAGAAGTGTGCAACATCCCCCCTTCAATTCGCACCTCTTGGCGCAACATCGCTAATTGCGCTTGCCGGAGTGCTTCTGCTTTAATCGGAGCAGTTTTTAACTGCCCGTAAAACTCCGCCATCAATCCTAAACTGCCCTCGTCGCTGACATACCAAAGAGTCGCCATAGCCGATTTAACCCCGGCTTGCACGGCTAACCCGCCAAAGCCCAACTCGGCCTCTCGATCGCCCACAGCAGTCCTGCAAGCACTCAAAACTAACATTTCCACTTGCGGGCTGTGCCATCCCATTTGCCGTAACTGATCCAAACGCAGTTTAGTATCCCACAACTGAATAAAGGATTCGCTCGGATCTCCCGATCGAAATTCGGCGTGAGTAGCCAAGTGAATCATCCCAAAAGGATACTGCTGGCGCTGCGATTTCAAATTAGCCAGGGTGAAAGCTTCATTCAAGAAAGACTTGCCCGGCCACTGCTGCGGGGTGATGGTCGATACTTCTATTTCCACCGCAGGTAAAGGACTCATCTCTGGAAATTGCGACGCCCCCATTGCCAGAACTTGGGTATTTTTGAAATTGGCGGGGCTGATATCTGTCAAACTCAGACTCGGCATCGATCCAACACTGTAACGCTCTACCAGAAAGCCTTTGCCGTCGTGCAGCGCGCCCATCGGTATCGATCGCAACCCCATATCTGAGATAAAAGATAAATTCTCAATGCCTTTGGCTTGCAGTTCTGCTTCGAGCGGCGCTACCATCCACTGGTAAAGTTGCTGAGCCAAGGGCAAATAACTTGTAGTCTTGCGCTTTACCGGATTAGTCAGTTCATCGCGAAATTTCCGAACAGCTTCCATTACCTGGGCGCGAGAGGTTCCAGGGATGCGCTGGCGAACGGGCACACCTTCCGGGGTGATCACCATCATTTCCAGTTCGTCAGAGGCTTGGATTTGCTGTTCTACGCGCAAGATGGGCGAACTGCTGTAAGCCCGATCGACTGTAGAACCCCTGGGTACGAAGCTGATATAAATGATAGCTGGTTTGATGCCTGTGGCTTGTTGGACACCGCGAAGGGTATTTTGGGCATCTTCTAAGGTGGCGATCACAGTTGTTGATGGCAAACTTAGGTAATCGACAAACTCACTGGTAAATCTCTCCTCGACGGGAAAAATAACGGCGTCGAGGTTGGTGGGCAACTTGGAAGCGTCAAGATTCCCAGACGCGGGAGGTGAATTGCGCTGTTGCAAGGAATTAGATATCTGGTTTTGCTCTTGCAAGCTGGGCGAAAATAAAGGATTTGTGCTGGGCGGCTGGTTGGCTGCGAGCTCCGGTGTCGGTATCGGTGCGAGATTTATCGGCGCAGCAGCAGGCGCAACCACTGGATTTTGAATAATTGTCGGTGCTGGTGGCAAATTTGAGACTGGGGCTGGATTTTGAGTAATTGTCGGTGCTGGTGGCAAATTTGAGACTGGGGCTGGATTTTGAGTAATTGTCGGTGCTGGTGGCAAATTTGAGACTGG
>NZ_JAUBTB010000012.1:29843-46207 GCF_036704965.1 Microcoleus sp. F10-B2
GTCGGTGCTGGTGGCAAATTTGAGACTGGGGCTGGATTTTGAGTAATTGTCGGTGCTGGTGGCAAATTTGAGACTGGTGCGGGTGCGGGCGCTGGTGCGGGCGCTGGCGCTGGTGCTGGTGCGGGCGCTGGTGCTGGCGCTGGCGCTGGTGCTGGTGCGGGCGCTGGTGCTGGCGCTGGCGCTGGTGCTGGTGCTGGTGCTGGTGCTGGTGCTGGTGCTGGTGCGGGCGCTGGTGCTGGTGCGGGCGCTGGTGCTGGTGCGGGCGCTGGTGCGGGCGCTGGCGTTGGTGCGGGTGCGGGTGCGGGTGCTGGCGCTGGTGCTGGCGCTGGTGCTGGCGCTGGTGCTGGCGCTGGTACTGGTGCGGGCGCTGGTGCGGGCGCGGGAGTCGGTGTCGGTGCTGGCGCTGGTGCTGGTGCTGGTGCTGGTGCTGGTGCTGGTGCTGGCGCGGGAGTCGGTGCGCGAGTTGGTGTCGGTGCTGGTGTCGGTGCGGGTGCGGGTGCGGGTGTCGGTGCTGGTGTCGGTGCGGGTGCTGGCGCGGGTGCTGGTGCTGGTGCTGGTGCTGGTGCTGGTGTCGGCGCTGGTGTCGGTGCGGGTGCTGGTGCTGGTGTCGGCGCTGGTGTCGGTGCGGGTGCTGGTGCTGGTGTCGGCGCTGGTGCGGGTGCGGGTGCGGGTGTCGGCGCTGGTGTCGGCGCTGGTGCTGGTGTCGGCGCTGGTGTCGGCGCTGGTGTCGGCGCTGGTGTCGGCGCTGGCGTTGGTGAGATAGAAGAAGCCGTAATGTTAATTTGCGTCGGCTGTACTATTTGAGGGTCGGGGCTGAAATAACCTCCCTGTGCAATCACATTTTCCTTGTTCTGACTCCCAGTAGCTATGCTCCCAGCAGTACCGTTGAGTCTGTTATACTCGGGCCCGACGCTGAAAAGAGTGTTCGAGGCTTCGCCGCCGTGGCGAATGGTGATATCTCCACCATTAGCGCTACCAGTCGCGGATGCGGAAATGCTGCAAGCTTGCGACAAGCAGTTGTTATTGTTTGTGAAAGTGCCTGTAGCTCGGAAATAACGGCCGGTTGTAATGTCAATATCTCCTCCGGCTGTTCTGCCTTCGGTGTTGATATGGGTTACTTCGATGTCGTTGCGGGCGTTGAGGGTGACTTCGCCGCCTTGTTTTTCTTCGGAGTTGGCGTTTATGAACCCTGTTTGAATGCTGCTTGAGGGTGCTGCAATACTAACGTCTCCGGCGTTACTGTTTTTGTCGATCGACCCTGCGTTGATATTGCCTGTTTCTACTTTTCCTGTACGGCTGGTGACGGTGATGTTGCCGCCTGCGGTGGTGTCGGAGTGGGAGTCGAGGGCGAGAGTGCGAATGTTGCCGCTAGCTTCTAGGGCGATTTGCCCGCCTTGGGAACTCGTCAGGTTTCCGCTGACTGCAATGGTATTGGCTGCTTGAATTTTGATCGCCCCAGCGTTTGCACTTTTTACTGCAACGTCTCCTGCAGCTACTGGTAGGTTAGACGCCGTGAGTACCACTTCACCGCTGGCATTGACGCTGAGACCTGTAGCGTTCGTTTGACCGATGCCTGTGAGCAGTTCGGGCAAGGATGCGATCGAGAATGTAGAAGCTGTGCTGGATGTTCCAGTGCTGCTGGTTGCTGAGGGCGGCTCGATTTCCAAACTCAGCAAATTGCCTCGCTGGCTGACGCGCACTAAATTTGTCCCGGAGACTGATGCTACGGTAATTTGACCGCCTGGGGCCGAAAGGCTGCCTGTGCTGACAACGGTGCCGCCGAGCAAGGTTAAGTTCTGCCCTGACTTGACTGCTAAGTCGGCCGTGCTGATAATTGCCCCGGCTCGATCGGCCCCAAAAGCAAAGGAACTGGGCGCGCCTGTCAGAGATGTGTAAGTGTTAGTACCGTTGGCGTTAAACGAGTTAGTACCAAATCCAATAGCGGTGGCGGTGGTTGCTGTGAAAGAAGCCGGCACGTTTAAGCTGGCACTGTTGCCAAATATGATGCCGGATGGATTCATCAGAAACAAGTTAGAATTGCCGCCGGTTACTTGAATTAAGCCGTTAATAATCGAGGGGTTGCCGCCGCCTATGCCCGCTAAAATGTTGCGAATGTTGGGGTTTGATATAAAGTTGGCAATCTGATTTTCCGACAAGCCGAATTCTTTAAAGCTGTGGAAAAGATTTTGTCGATCGCTCGATAATTGTCCGCCTTGAATATCGAAGCGAGTTGGCTGCCCAGGAGTTCCGTCCCCGGATGCGGGAGTGACGGTAGTGGCCGTTCCGTCCCCGGCTGGAACAATGGTTTGACCTTCAGCTTTTGCTTGCAAAAAGTAAAGGTTTATTAATACTATTTGCAGAGCAAGTGTCAGTTTACTGATGTTTGCTTTAGACAGGAATTTCGCCTTTATTTGAATATTATTGGCAGTTTTCATAGGTTTTTAACGACTAAAATATATAATGAATGACAGGAATTATGTAAACCAACCCGGTTGGTAATAAAAATTTAGGTTGACGGCTTTGTCACTAAATCTGTGCACCTCTGTACTGTGTCTGGTCAATTTGCATAGATGAGTGGAAATACACCGGGAGCATCTCAATGAAAGCAGTTAAGCTAGAAATTGGAGTTTTAAGGCAGGAGGCAGTAGGCCCGAGGCTGCGGGGAAAGAGGAAGAAGGAAGGAGCCAGAAGAAGTGTTTTTACAAATATGAGATGCTCCCAATACACCTCTCATTTTCAGAGGGGTATTTGGGATCTATTCTGTCAGTTTTATTGCTAAGTAAGCTTTGCCCAGTCCGGAGCATCTCAATGAAAGCAGTTAAGCTAGAAATTGGAGTTTTAAGGCTCTCTTGCTGCGAGGAAAGAGGCAGGAGGAAAGAGGAAGAAGGAAGGAGCCAGAAGAAGTGTTTTTACAAATATGAGATGCTCCCGCCCAGTCAATGTTGACGATCGCTTGTTAGGAAAGCGATACGCTTGGCTCTAAACCTGTTCGTTCGTCGATCGCCTTTGACAGTGCATAATGCTGGGGTTGACATCACGGTGTCACCAGCAGATGAACGCAGTCAGTTAAGACGATTGAATGCACGTTCCGAGGTGGTACAGGTGCTGACTGGGAATGCCAAGCTCTCCATAGGTTTTTCGGAACTGTTGAATACGCTATATTTATGAAGCAACCTGGTTTCTGACTGCCATGGGGTTGAGGACTAAATGAGTATAATTGGCTTTTGCCTTGGCAATTTCCCGAGCGCATCTTCTCCACAATCTAAATATAACTCGCAATGCCTACTATCTGTATCTGCCGCATGACATATAAAACAACAAAAACGGCCTTCCTAGAGGCACTCCGAGGTAGAGAAACCAGTTTTTTTATATGAGTGACAGTTTGAACGAAGTACGACGGTTTAAAAAACCGGTTTCTGTGTCCTGAACAGACCGGAAAATCCAGGTAAAAAATATTTGTTCGCAGTGAAAAGAAATAAAAAAGCCGCCTCTACAATTGCCGGCTTTTCAAATTCTGACAAGAATAAGTAAGTCAAATTTTTAGGGGTTCAGAAACCCGATTTTTTTTAATAAACCGGGTTTTGGCGTTTCTTAGTGTGAGGTTTTTTGAAGTAACACTACTTAAATCCGGCTCAATTTCCCTCTTGCACTAAAATCCGCTATTGTCGGTTTCGATCTGCTGGTTTTCGGTTTTAATCGATCGCCCTGTTGCTGTTTAAGGGGGGTGTGCGGGCGGATTTGTGGAATGATTTAAGAGTTAATTGGGTGAAGTTTGGACGGTGGGCGAGGGACTCGGTGAAGCAGGTTTCGGTGAAGCAGGGCTCGGGGAAGCAAGACTCCGTGAGGGATTGGGAGAAGGACTGGATTTGTCGGATTTTTTGAGACCGACAAAAGCGTCGTAGCGGGTGCTACGATCGCCAATGACGGCCGCTGTAACGCCGATCGACCGCGTGGCGTCTATCCAGATTTTTTGATTGGGAGGAAACTCGGGCAAACCTAGGTTTTTCGGGTTAAAGGCACTCTCGGTGTCGATGAAGAAATTGCCGTTGTGAGGTTTAAGTTGCGATCGTACAGTTTTCTGGAACAGTTCGCTACTTAAAAGCGGACTGTTCGGTGCCGGGACGATCGCATCAACCACGGGAGCTCCTACTGTGATAAACGCTACATCGTTCATCCAGCCGCGAGTTACCGTAATCCCTCCAAACGGCGATGTCCATTTAATCCCAGGTTTGCCGCCGACTTGAATTTCTTCAACTCTAAACCCTTTCATTTTCATCGTTTCATCAAGCTGTTTGAGAGATTTGTTGGCTGCGCCGCGGTTGTTTGTTTCCACCATAAATACAAATCCCGCAGCAAATTTGTCTTTGGGATTCTGCGCGGCGGCTGGTATTAATGATAGAGAAAATTCTCCCGCCATCCAGTTGATGAAGTCTTTATCTAAATCCATGCCCGTAGTAGATTTTAAACCTGTGCGCAAAACTTGGGGATTAATGGGCGAGAGAGGGTTCGCATCGGCTCCGAATACGTAGTCTTGCCACAAACGCTGCAAGTTGCCGCCGGATACCATCATTATGGTATTGCTTGGCAGGCGGTTAACCATTTTTAGAGCGTTGTTTTCTACTGGTATCCTTCTGGTAGAGTCAGGTTTCAGCCAAGAGATTGATTTGAATTCAATTCCTTCTGCCTCCAGGGTAGCTGTGGTGGCGAATCCCTGATTTTGTTGCAGTCTTTCGAGGTTTTCCGGCGAAATTTCGCGGGCTGAGTTGGCGGCGGTAAAGGCTGCTGCAACGGGCATATTGACGTAGATTTGAGCGAAGGCTGAAGAGTTTTTTATTTGTTGTACGGCGTCTGCATAGCCGGGGGTTTTGGCCAGAGATGGTTCGCCTTTGTAGGTGTCGATGATGCGATCTGTGGCGGTGGGATCTGTGGTGACTGCTAGATAGTTTGTGCCGAGTACCGCGACTGAGAAATTGCGATCGGGCATACCTTTAGTTTCTGTAACTTGCACCCCTTTATAATTGCGCTCAACCATTTTTCCTTGGCTGAGGGGTCTGGGTTTTGCTAATAATTCTTTGGCTTTGATCGGGTTGGCAATTGGCAGGATAATTGCTACTGACTGTTGAATTGGCGGAGGCGGGGGCGCATTGGGTGCGGGCGGGGGGACTGGTATGGCTATTTTGTTTCGCAGAAAGGCCACCATTGCCGTATTCCCCACCCAGGGTTGAATGTCTTGCCCGTAGGCGTAACCGTTGCTGGTGAGGAGGCGATCGCGCACTTGGCTCAAAAACCTTTCAAACGAAGCTTTTGAGTCTGGAGTGCCAAACTCTCGCAGTCTATTCCACTGCGATTCATCGGTGGTGATGGATAGGGCCATCATCGTATCTTGGGGGACAACGGTTGCTCCCGCCGGCAAATCTTTGGCCGGGCCGCGGGAAATGACGATCGAGTAGGTGAGAAAGCCTAAACCGATCAGAAGTGTGGCGGCTCCGATCGTAAACAGCAGGGAAGATTTATCTTTCTTAAACATTATTCGTAAGGTTCGGGTGCTCGCAACATCATAAATTATATTGGGGATTGGGCATGGGCGATTGGGCATGGGGCATGGGGCATTGGTAATTTGTTGTTTTTTATTTGTTATTAGAAAAACTACTAACCAGTAACCGCTAACCACTACAGTCCTAGACGCAGAAACCGTTTTTTTTACTAAATACTGGATTTGAGCCTTTAATACTGGTAAAAAACCTGGTTTCTTTGGTATTTACGCATAAGTCTTACACTAACTACTCCCGATACCCCATTCCCGATGCCCGATGCTTTTAGGCCCGATGCCCTGTTTGGCCAATTCCCTGATGTTAGTTTCTGGCCTTAAAGTCTTTAAAGATAGTTTGAAACGAGTACATCAGTCTGTGGACATCGTTTGTGGCTCTAGGAAAAATGTTGAGCTCCCATTTTTTGCGCGCTGTAGTTAGCAGTTTTGCTACGGGTTGCGAGTAACTGTTAGAAATGAAATAGCTGCCGCCTTCGTACCTAATATCTGACGCTAAGCCGATAAAAGCACCGGCCATTTCTAGTTTTAGTTCCGAGGTGCTGTGTTCCGATTTTACTGCTAAAATTACTTGCGAGTGCCGGGGTTCGCGGTTGAGCAAGCGGCAGATATTTGCTTCTTTTTGGGACAAGATTAAAACGTTGCAGTTGTGCAGAACTCCGGCTCTACCTTGGACTTTTACTCCTAGGTGAACTTCCAAAGCTGGTTTGTCGGGAAATTCCACAACAGCATGAGTGTATGGATGCGCAGTTCCGTGGATTTTTCCCGCTGTTTTTCTAAATGTTAAATATTTCGGTGTTTCGTCGTCTAAAACATTGTTGTAATAAATAGTACCGCCTTCATTAGCAACTGCTTTTAGCAGAATAGTGAAGAGGTAAGTGTCAAAAATTCGGGATTGTTCTGCCGCTGTGTTAAATTCGGGATCGATCGAGCTTTTTAATTTGCTTTTAATTTCGGAATTGATGGCGTAGTTGCTGGGCCCGGAGGGCAGTTTTTCCAGCAATTGCTTGAGGGCGATCGCCTGTTTGTGACGGGGGGCTGTGACGTTGGAAGTAAACTCGATTGTTTTGGCAGTTTCGGCACCTGAATTGGCAAAGGTAATTTTTGTGCCGAGGGGAGAGGTTTCTGATTCTACTTTCAAGAAATAAGCAATTTCGTCTTCCATTTCGGAAGTGTTCACAGTCGCTTGTTCGACAGCATTAATTAACAGCAAAAGTTGTTCTTTTGCGGTATAATCTTCTATCTTGAGCAGAGGTGTTTTTCTTTTGAGCGAGCGCTCTTCTATTACTTTGCCTATCTCTACAGTATCCGCTACTTGTTGAACTACCCAACCCAAATTAAACTCATTCAGAATTGCCGCCAGTTCCTGATACAGTCTGGCATATTCGATCTCGTCCATAATTGTTTCTACACTGCACGCTATTGTAATTATACAATCTAGTTGATTTTTTTGTCAATTGTCTGCAAATTTTAGATTTTAGAATTACTCCAACGGATGAAGCCAGGGATTTTTCAGCCAACAGCCAACAGTCAACAGCCAACAGTCAACAGTTAACTACCAATTAGCAGTAAGCTATTCTACGACATTTGTAGCGATCGAACTATGGCAACTATCAACGACAACTACCTCAAACTCAAAGCCGGCTACCTGTTTCCCGAAATTGGGCGCAGGGTGAAAGCCTATGCGGAGGCGAATCCCGAAGCGCCCATCATCCGGCTGGGGATTGGCGACGTGACTGAACCATTACCGGCTGCTTGTCGGGAGGCGATGGTGAAGGCGGTGGAAGACATGGGTTCGCGGGATACCTTTAAAGGGTACGGCCCGGAACAAGGTTATGAGTGGCTGCGGGAGAAAATTGCCGAGCACGATTTCAAGTCGCGGGGATGCGATGTTGATGCTTCGGAAATCTTTATTTCTGATGGTTCTAAGTGCGATTGCGGCAATATTCTCGATATCTTTGGCAACAATAACACGATCGCAGTTACCGATCCAGTTTATCCGGTGTATGTAGACACTAACGTGATGGCTGGGCACACGGGAGATGCGAACGAAAATGGCGAATACGGCGGCTTAGTTTACCTGCCAATCACAGCGGAAAACAATTTTACTGCCCAAATTCCCACTGACAAAAAAGTCGATTTAATTTACTTGTGTTTTCCGAATAACCCGACCGGGGCAACTGCAACTAAGGAACACTTGCAAGCTTGGGTAAATTATGCTAAAGCTAACGGTTCAATTATTTTCTTCGATGCGGCTTACGAAGCGTATATTACCGATCCGAGTTTACCGCATTCTATCTATGAAATTGAAGGGGCGCGGGATTGTGCGATCGAATTTCGTTCTTTTTCCAAAAATGCTGGTTTTACGGGTACTCGCTGCGCGCTAACAGTTGTGCCGAAGACTTTGACTGGAAAAGCAGCAGATGGTTCCGATGTCGAAATTTGGAAGCTGTGGAACCGCCGCCAATCTACTAAATTTAACGGAGTTTCTTACATCGTGCAGCGCGGTGCAGAGGCGGTTTATTCTGAGGCCGGCAAGGCACAGATTCAGGCATTAGTCAATTTTTACATGGAAAATGCTGCGATTATTCGCGAGAAATTGACAGCGGCGGGAATCGAGGTTTTTGGTGGCGAAAATGCACCTTATGTGTGGGTGAAAACGCCTCACGGTTTGTCGAGTTGGGATTTCTTTCAAAAGTTGCTGGAAACTTGCAATGTGGTGGGAACTCCGGGTTCTGGTTTTGGTGCGGCGGGTGAGGGTTATTTTCGCATTTCGGCGTTTAACAGCCGGGAGAATGTGGAAGAAGCGATGAGACGGATTGTGGAGAAGTTTAAGGTTTAATCTCATCTCCTGATTAAACGGGAAGGCCGCCAGCCCGCCAGGGAATGAATTCCCTGGCTAATAGCGAAAGTCCTCTGAAGAGGACTGAAAAACTCATTAGTCCTCTGAAGAGGACTTTAGCTTTGAGACAGGGGTTTCAACCCCTGGCGGACTGCCGGAATCAACGAAAAAGCATTAATTTAATATGTTGTGGGACAGGCCGGAAACCCTGTTCTTGAAAATAGTAAAAAATGTGAGTTATCATCTAAAATGATTGTGGCTCAACTACATTAGTTACTGTTCGGGATTAGATTGTACCGAAATTACAGCATTTCAGGCTTCGTGGAAAGAGCGGTTTCAAAATGCTCTAGATGAAACGCATAAGAACCAGTCGATCGCAGTTTTGCTGACAATTAAAAAAGCTAAGGATTATTGGCATCAAATTAAGCCCTTTGGTGACTTTAGCCGGGAAGATTGGGTATTTAGAGAGCAACTATCGTTAGAAATTGGGAGATTTTATTCAGAGCAAAGTAGCGATGTTAAGTGTCACATTCCTTTTTTTTTCAAAACATTGTATGAGTTCGTTTAAATAAAACGCCTCAATTATAATATTCCATTTTCTATCCATCAGTATCGCTAGGAAAACCAAATTGGTCTGGTAATTCAGCAGAGGTAATTTGCAGAATCTCTAGCAACTTCTTGTATTGAACAGGCGTTAGCTTCGGTACAGATCGCCCGGATTCCCAGTTGCTTACCGTCATTTCCGTAACTCCAAGTGCTTTTCCTAGCTGTTTTTGAGTCATAAACCGTTTAACTCGGAGTCTTTTGAGTGGCGACCGCTCGAATTTTTTAAACATTTCCATAAGCTAATTGACCCTGACCGTAAATTGATTTACGCTTACCCTAAATTGATTTACGCTTACCCTAAATTGATTTGCTCTAGGCAAATACAGAAACATCAGATAGTATTGCTTTAACAAATTGTGCTTTACGGGAATAGCGGTCTTTTCTTTCATTAGAAATTGTACGCGGTTTTACCGTTACAAAGCATCAAACCAATCCAAAATTATTAGTCAAAGCCATGTTGCAAGATTCATCATCGAACCAAACATCGCCCAATGTTTTAACCAACCAAACCTTTGAGGCCGATCGCGAAGCAGTCCGTCACGTCATCATCGGTTCGCCGCTGGGGGTACGGCGCACTATCCACCAACTGCACGCCTTGCGCTACGAAGAAGCTGTTCGTTGGACTCATCCGATCGCCATTCCCGACAATCGCATCATTATTACACCCGAACAGGGAGAAATCATGAGTCTTTTAGTCAAGTTAATCCGGCTGCAATGAAGTCATAAATGTGCGATCGATCTTTCTAGAATTGAGTCAAAAGTGCGATCGCGAATCTCTTCTCGTTGCCCGTGCTAAACTCAACAGATATATCCAAAAACTCTTGTGGGGTAGGCATCCTGCCTGCCCTTGGCACAAACTTAATAACTAGCTTGCAATTCAACTTATGATTGTTATCACCCCCGTCCTAAAACCCGTTAGCCAAATAACACTTTCTCCCGGCAGTGTCGTAACTATTCCCAATATAACTTGGCTGGAATTTGAGTCGATTTTGCAGGAATTAGGAGAAAAGCGAAGAACCAGAATTGCCTACAGCAACAGTACCTTAGAAATCATGGTTCCCTTACCCGAACACGAAAGGCCGAAAGATTTAATTTCCGATATTGTAAAAATTTTACTCAAGTCAGCGGGCAGAAGATATGAACCCTTTGGTTCTACTACTTTCAAGCGGGAAGGTGCAGCAGGAGTTGAACCTGATGCTTGCTTTTATATTCTAAATTATCAGCGGATGATTAATCGCCGCCGACTTTTGCCGGACGATCCGCCGCCCGATTTAGCAATTGAGACGGATGTTACTTCTAAAACTAAGCTCGATGCCTATAAAATTATTGGAGTTCCAGAAGTGTGGGTTTACGACAGCGGCAGACTTCGCATTTATTTGCTGCAAAATGGAGAGTATGTAGAATCAAATATTAGTCCGAATTTTCCAGAAATCGCGATCGCCCAGATAATTCCTGCTACAGTGGAACGTGCTTTGCAGGTAGGAAGTTGTCAAGCGCTAGAAGAATTGGAAAGTGCGATCGGCTAAACTCGTAGGAGACGTTACGCACTTCGCACTTCGCATCCAAAAAATTACACAGTTACTGCAAAATTGTCAACCCCTAAAGGTCGATAAATTGTATCTCTTTGCTGATAATCCCGCCCCAAAGAACGAATCGCATTTTGCAAATCTTCCACAGATTGACAACTGCCGCCAACCGCACCGGCCATCGTTGTAATGTGCTCTTCCATCAATGTACCGCCGATGTCGTTGCAGCCCCATTTCAGCGCTTCTGTAGCTCCATCTAAACCTAATTTTACCCAACTCGGTTGGTGATTGGAAATCAAATTTCCCAAGAAGATTCTCGATACAGCGGTGAGTAACAATGTATCTGCTAAAACTGGTTGGTCGCGGCCGACTCGACTCCGCAAAGGTGCTGGTGCTTCCTTTCCGACAAATGGTAGTAAAATAAATTCTGTAATGCGTGCCCGATAGTCTTGGTCGATCGCAGTTTGTTGGAGCGATCGCACTTTTTCTAAATGCAAAACCTGCTGTTCGGCCGTCTCAATATGCCCGCAAAGCATCGTACTCGTTGTCGGCAAACCCAGACTGTGAGCAGTTCCCACAATTTCCAGCCAAGTTGCCGAATTTAGTTTTTCCGGGCAAATTACCCGTCGCACAGAATCGTCGAGAACTTCCGCAGCGGTTCCCGGCATCGAACCGACTCCCGCATCCTGCAAAGCCGAAATTACATAGCTGAAACTCAGATTATCTTCTCTGGCAATAAATTCTATTTCTTGCGGCGAAAAAGCGTGCAAGTGCAACTGCGGAAACTTATCCTTAATGGTTTTCACCAATTGCAGATAATAAGGCAAAGATGCGCCGTTGAGCTTAGCTTGAAGATTTAAGCCTCCCTGCATACAAATTTCCGTTGCATCCCGCTGCACTGCATCAGTTGCCTTTTCCTGAATTTGAGCTGCATCTAACCAAAAAGCGCCCTCATCTCCTTCGTCGCGGCGGAATGCACAAAAACTGCAATGCTGCTCGCAAATATTGGTGAAGTTAATATTGCGGTTGATCACGTAGGTGACAGTATCCCCTGATTGCCGGCGGCGGAGCAAGTCAGCGGTTGTTTGAATAGAAGTTCGCGCGTCTGGCTCTGTTTGCTGCAAAAGTACCAAGGCTTCTGCAGAAGAGATGTTGTAACCTTGTAAAGCTCGATCGAGAATTGCATCCACAGTTTTCTTTTTAACTCAATTACAGAATTACTGACTAGAATAAAGGCATTTTTATATTTTAACCAATCAATTCTAGAGGAACGATATTTTACAATCTCAAGTGTTACCAAACTCTCCTTGACTTTCTGGGAACTGAAATTATGGGAATCAACCAAGAAAATCAGGTCTTGTCAGTGCCGTCTGGGCCTTTGCAAATTCCTGCTTTACAGACTTTCGGTTCAACTTTTACAAACGCGCCCACACCGGAAATTTATTTTTCCCTCGTCATTCCCACCTACAACGAGTGCAAGAATATCAGGAGTATGGTGGAACAATTGACTCAATTGCTCGATCGCATCATTCCCGGCGACTACGAATTAATTGTAGTCGATGACGACAGCCCCGATCGCACCTGGGAAGTCGCCCTGTCCCTGACACCGGAATATCCGCAATTGCGGGTGATGCGCCGGGAAGAGGAGCGGGGACTTTCCACAGCGGTAATTCGCGGGTGGCAGGTCGCTCGCGGTGAGGTTTTGGGCGTCATCGATGCCGACTTGCAGCATCCCCCGGAGACGCTGTTGCAGCTTTTAGCAGAAATTCAGCGGGGAGCAGATTTAGCTGCTGCGAGCCGCCACGTGGGCGAGGGCGGGGTGAGCGACTGGAGCGTTGTCAGGCGATTTTTATCGCGGGGCGCTCAAACTTTGGGATTAATTATACTGCCCGGAGTCGTGGGCCGAGTTTCCGATCCGATGAGCGGCTATTTTATGGTGCGCCGCACTTGCATAGCCGGCAAAACCATGAATCCTGCTGGTTACAAAATATTGATTGAAGTGCTCGGCAGAGGCGATATCCGCTGGATTGGAGAAGTTGGTTACGTGTTTCAGGAGCGGCAAGAAGGGGAGAGCAAAGTTACCTGGAAACAGTATATTGAGTATTTGCGGCACTTGCTCAGATTGCGCTTTGCCCGCTGGCCGATGGGCCGATTCCTGCGGTTTGGCGCGGTTGGTTTCAGCGGCGTGTTTGTGGATATGGGAGTTTTTTACCTGCTGCGGACTGTCCTCGGTTTGGGGCTGACTCGCAGTGCCATCTTTTCTGCTGAAGTGGCAATTATCAATAATTTTTTGTGGAACGATTTGTGGACTTTTGGTGATATTTCTAAGGGGCAGCCAGGATCGCGCCAGCGCTTGAAACGGCTGTTGAAATTTAATGTGATTTGTTTGATGGGCTTGATGATGAATGTGCTGCTGGTAAATTTGCTGTTTAATGTTTTTAATGTAAACGAATATTTCGCTAAGTTGATTGCGATCGCAACTGTGACTCTGTGGAATTTCTGGATCAATATGAAGCTCAGTTGGCGGGTGACGGACGTGAAGTAGGTAATGGGAAATGGGTAATTGGTAATTGATAATGGATAAAATGACTGATGGCTAATGACAAATTGCTCTCCTGCCCTATGCCTTTGAATGACAATCAAGCATCCAGGATACAAGCCCCCGGATTCATCCGTGGGGTCAATGCTTCAATGCTTCAATTCTAAAATCTCAAATCTCAAATCTCAAATTGATTGACTGAATTAATGATTAATAAAAAACAACTGTTGTTGCTATTTCTGTGGACGGCGCTCGCCTTTATTTTGCGCTTTGCCAATTTGGACTCGAAACCGCTGTGGACTGACGAGTTTTCCACTCTAGTGTTTAGTTTGGGCAACAGTTTTCGCGGTGTGCCGATCGATCGCGCGATCGATCTTTCTACATTATTACAACCGCTACAATTGCGCCCCGATGCTGACACCGCCGACGTGCTCCGCAATTTGCTGCTAGAAAGCAACCATCCACCAGTGTATTTTATGCTCGCCCACTGGTGGATGCGACTGTTTGGGCCGACCGAGGATACTTTAGTTTGGATAGGGCGAGCTCTTCCTGCATTATTGGGCGTGATTTCAGTTCCAGCTATCTACTTTTTGGGCAAGTTTGCTTTTAGTTCGCGTTTAGTCGGTCAATGTGCGGCCGCAATGATGGCAGTGTCTCCCTACGGCATCTATCTCGCTCAAGAAGCTCGCCATTACACTTTAGGAATTTTATTAGTTATTGCCTCTCTTTTTTGCTTGACATTAGCTGTAAAAAAGCTGCAAAATCGCGCTCCTATGCCTGTTTGGGTGTTATTGCTTTGGGTAGCCATTAACTGTCTGGGAATTGCCGTTCACTACTTTTTTACACTGACTTTGTGTGCCGAAGCAATAGCATTAATTGCTGTAATCTGGCAACAGTTTAATGGGAAGCTGCCAATTTCCAACAGCCAGCAGCCTAATATTTGGCAATTTCAAATCCTCTGGCGGCTTTTCGCAGTAGCCCTCGGCACTTTGGCTGGCGGTTTAGTTTGGCTGCCGGTATTTTTGTCGAATAAATACGGCAGCGAATTAACTAATTGGATTGTCAGTGGCGATCGCACATTTTTAAGTTGGGTTAATCCGATTTTTCAAGCTTTAGCTGGATGGATCACTGTCATCTCTCTGCTGCCCGTTGAATCGCCAAATTTGGCAGTAGTAGTTGCATCGGCGATCGCAATGACAATATTTTTTATATTGGTGCTTCCCCTGCTGCGAGGCGCTCTTAAAACTTCATTAAAAACAAGCGATACTCGTCTAGGTACTGTTATTTTTGGCGGATTTGTGCTAGGAGCAATTTTCCTATTTTTCAGCTTTGCATATATTCTCGGGATTGACCTAACTCGCGGCGCTCGATACAATTTCGTCTACTTTCCGGGAGTAATATTGCTGTTAGGAGCAACCTTGGCGGTTATTTATAACACACCTACAGCAAAAAGTCAATGGTTTAATTTTCGGGCGATCGAAGTTCCGGGCAAAAAAGCAGTTCTCCTAATTTTAGCAATGGGTTTAGCAAGCGGTGTCACAGTAAATTCCAATCTCGGCTATCGCAAATATTACAAACCAGATATTTTAATTCCGATTATGCGCGAAGTATCGAAAGTTCCCGTGCTAATTGCCACTACTCAAAAGACTCATGTAGAAATAGGAGAGTTGATGGGGATAGGGTGGGAATGGGAAAGAAGGAAGAAGGAAGAAGGAAGAAGGAAGAGGGAAGAAGGAAGAGGGAAGAGGGAAGAAGGAAGAGGGAAGAAGGAGGACGTTAAAACATCGGATTCTCCACAGTTTCTTTTAGTTAAACAGAGAAGGGATGCGCCGGAAATAGCGGCAGGGAAACTTGACAAAACACTCAGTCAATTAGAACGCCCGCTTGATTTGTGGTTGGTTAATTTTCGCGTACCTGTCAATCTAGCAGCACAAAAGTGTCAGCTTGAATCTCGGGATTTACCTGCGGTAGATGGGTATGAATATCAAGTTTATCATTGTTCTAGGTCATAGGTAAGTCAGTCTTAGACGCAGAAACCGGGTTTTTTGCGAAAATACTGCATCCCTGCCTTAAATAATGGTGAAAAACCCGGTTTCTTTGGCATTGATGCGTAAAAAAAAGGGGCAACCACGGCGAGATTGCCCCTACAAAGGCGGGAACTAGACCTTCACTAAGAATCAGCGGCAAAATGTTTAATTAAGACGCTCATCACTTCACCTGGATTTTGAGTTGGGACAAGCGGACTCCAGTCAGAAACGCAGGCAAAATTATCGCGGTGAAAAGAATGAATGACGCGGGAAACAACAGGACGAGAACTGATAATGAAAAGTTTCAAGAGTTCTCGGTTAACTGAAGTTTGCAAGTTTTGTTCTTTAGCCGGGGGCTGATTGAGTTCGGTAGTTGGATTTTCTGGCCCAACCTCGAAAGCAAGTATTAATTCGGTATTGGGTAGCATTTGCCGGATGACTTTCAGGGAAGATTCTGCTTCGCTGCGGCTGCGAAATTGCGCGACGGGTAAGCGCTGAAAGTTGGGCAGCAGTCGGTAAATAATCCAGGCATTGGGAGTTTCTGGTGCGTTCATGGCTGTATTGTAAATTGGGTATGTTTGCCCATAGGAATGTGACAGAATTGCACCTTTTATTTTTAGTGCAGTCTGTTCTGGCTATGGCTGTGCCTATTACAAGCTAATTAAGCGCTTAAATTGAGCGGTTAATTTAATCTGTTATAATAATATGGTAAAAAAAAGGCAACGTCAACGGCAACCAGAAAAAGAGTTGCCTTTTCGGAGACTGCGGGAGGACGCTAATTTGAGCCAAGAAGAGTTGGCTGTGCGGATGGGGGTGTCGGCTTCGTCGGTGCGGCGATGGGAAAAGGGAGACGAACCTACGATGACTGTTCGGCAAATGAGGGATTTTTGCCGTTTGGTGGGGGTATCTTTTGATGACTTGCCGGATTATCTCAGTCGGCGAGTAGATGAGGAGGAGTCATAGGGGGATGGATCGGTCGATCGCACTTTCGATTAAAATAATTAAAATAAGCAATTTTAATAATACTGATTTCCCCCAAGGACACGGCAGTGCCGTGTCCCTACAAATGGTACAATAAATATTAATCTGTAGGGACACAACACTGTTGTGTCCTTTGGCTGCGAGACACGCGATTGTTTGTGAATTGGCAGGTTTAAGTCCTTAAATATAACAATTATCATCCGATTTCCCCCAAGGACACGGCAGTGCCGTGTCCCTACAAATGGTACAATAAATATTAATCTGTAGGGACACAACACTGTTGTGTCCTTTGGCTGCG